>JBDTFI010000146.1:0-6550 GCA_039938035.1 Acetobacteraceae bacterium
AGCATGTCGAGCATCACGGTGACCATGATGAACGCCAAGGCCGCCCGCCCGGCGCCGCGGCGTCCCCGCCTGATCGTGGTGTCGCCTATATCAGCGCCACCGGCCGCACCGGCGATCCCGTCGCGCCCTTGAACCTGATCGGCAACAGCACGAGGCAGAACGCGACTACCTTGTCCGCCGCCAACGCCTCCAGCGCCAGATTCTCGATCAGGTAGACGCCCGCCTCGGCGAGCGCGTGCTGATGCACCGGCATCGACAGCGTGGCGTCCGGATTGGGCAGCACCTCGATCGCCATGTTGTCGCAGCCGATCGCCGTAACACCGCGCTCGGTCAGCCAGCGCGCGGCGGCGACGTCGATGCCAGGCTCACCCTTCAGATACCGGACGTTGTCGGCGCCGAAATAGCGGCCCCAGCCGGTGCGGATCAGCGCGATGTCGCCCGGCTCGATCGCGATCCCGGCGGCATCGGCGGCGCGCGCCAGTTCGTCGGGCAGGATCGCCCGCCCCGCCTCCAGATGGGCGCCGCCATCGAGGCCGGCGACATCGAGCAGCACGCCCCTTGTGATCATCGCCGGCGCCTGCTCGATGCCCAACTGCGCCAGTCCCCAGTCGGTGACGGTCTCCTCGGCCGACAAGCCGTTGTACAGCCGGTCACCGATGCTGAAATGGCCGAGCGCGTCGATATGCGTGCCGACATGCGCGGTCATCTCGATCCGCTCGACGTTCGACCCGGCGTCGTTGCGCGCCCCCGCCAGTCGGCGGCGCTTGATGGAGTCGCGCCACGACGCCCAGATCGACAGCAGGAACGGTGTCTGGTTCGGCGTCATGAACGGCGCGCCGGGGCTGATCTCGTGGCTCAGGTCGAACAGGCGCCCGTCGCTGATGGAGCGCAGCGCGGCGAGGCGCTTCTCCGCGGTGATGAGGTTCGCCGCGCCGATCCGGTCGGCGGCCCCCCAGCGCGAGTGGTCATGCAGGCAGGCGCTCATTGCAGCGCTGGCTCGCCGGGAATGGCAGTGCCGCCGAGGCTCAGGATCAGGGCACGCACCTCAATGATCGCCTCTTCGAGCGTCGGCGGGTCGATCCCGCTCGCCACCAGCGTCACGCCGTTGCCGGAGGCACGGTAGAACGGATAGCTGCCGATGTCGGTCGCCGGATAGCGGGCCTGGATCGCGGCGAGCCCCCCGGCGAGCATCCCTTCACCGAGGCCCATGACATGCACCGCGCGGGACTCCACCGGACGCCCGCCCGCTAGCGTCGGCGCCAGCCGGGTGAACATCGCCTGCATGACGCGCGGCACGCCGGCCATGACGTGGACGTTGCCAATGGTGAAGCCGGGAGCGGTGGAGATCGGATTGTCGATCAGCGACGCCCCGCGCGGCATCGTCGCCATGCGCTGGCGCGCGGTGTTGAACTCGCCCGGCTTGTACGCCTTCTCCATGCGCGCCCACGCCTCGGCGTGCGGCTCCCACGCGACGCCGAAGGCCGCGGCGATGCACTCGCTGGTGATGTCGTCATGCGTCGGGCCGATGCCGCCGGTGGTGAAGACGTGATCGTAGCGGGCCCGCACCTCGTTCACCGTGCCGATAATCGTCTCCGCCACATCGGGAATCACCCGCGTCTCGCGCACCGGAATGCCGATCTCGGCCAGCTTGCGGGCAAGGAATTGCAGGTTCACGTCCTGGGTGCGGCCCGACAGCACCTCGTTGCCGATGATGACGACGCAAGCAGTGGGATTGTTCGAGGGCATCGGCGTCTCCGTCTCACAGGAACCCGCGCAGCAGCGGGATCAGCGGCTTGTCGGCCGGCGGCATCGGGTAGTCGCCGAGCTTTTCCGGTCGCACCCAGGTCAGGGTTTGGCCTTCCCTGGGGCGCGGGATACCCTTCCAGCGCCGGCACAGAAACAATGGCATCAACAGATGGAACCGCTCATACGTGTGCGAGGCGAAGGCGAACGGCGCGAGGCAGTCGGCCGAGACGTCGATCCCCAGCTCCTCCTGCAACTCCCGGATCAGCGCTACCTCGGGCGTCTCCCCGGGATCGAGCTTGCCGCCGGGAAACTCCCAGAGCCCGGCCATCCGCTTGCCCTCGGGGCGGCGGGCGAGCAGCACGCGCCCATCGCGGTCGATCAGCGCGCAAGCGGCGACCAACAGCACTGGCGGGCCGGCGGATGTCGCGGCGGTCGGCGCTTCGGCTTCGGCGTGGCCGAACAGGTCGTCGCGCGTCGCCTCGAACTGCCAGACCGGGTGCTCGCTGCCGCGCGAGAGAAATGACTCCGTGCCCACGCCGGTCTGGCGGAAGCCGACGCGGCGCAGCACCGCGGCCGAGGCGGGGTTGTCGGTGGCGACATTCGCCTCCAGCCGATCAAGGTCGAGGTTCGCCAGCGCCCAGCGGGCGAACCGCCCCGCCGCCTCGGTGGCGACGCCGTGGCCCCAGAAGCGCCGCCCGACCCAGTAGCCGAGCCGTCCGGCCCGGGTGCGCGCGATGATTCGCAGGCCGATCACGCCCACCAGCACCTCCTCGGTGCCCTCCTGGCCGGTGACCGCGAGATGGACGGCGGTCCCCGCGTCAAGGTCGCGCCGTGTCGCGGCGATCCACTCGCCCGCAAGCTCCCGCGGGTAGGGGAAGGGGACGGCCGAAAGGGTACGCGACACCTCCCAGTCGTTGACCAGCCGGTGCAGGGTCTCGGCATCGGTGGGATCGAGCGGGCGCAGGCTCAGCCGCTCGGTGGCGAGCGGGGCGAAGCCGGGTGGCTGAGCCGGCTGGACCGGCTTGCCCTCGGCCTGTTTTGGTGGGCGGGCACGGCGGCGCGGCTTCGGCTTCTGATCCTGCGTGGTGGTCATCGCCGCTTATCGCGCGTCATCGGCGGCGACGATAGGAGGAGCGAGTTCGCCAGCCAGCTCGGCGGCGCGCCAAAGATACCAGGCGGCGCGGGAGCGGTGCGGCGCCCACGCCTCGCCGATCGTGGCCAGCACACGCGGCTTCGGCTGCGCGTCGAGCCCGTGCAGCACACGGTAGCCCTCGCGTACGCCGAAATCATCGACCGGCAGGATGTCGGGCCGGCCCAGCGTGAAGATCAGCAGCATCTCCACGGTCCAACGCCCGATGCCACGGATGCGGGTCAGGCGCTCGATCAACGCCTCGTCTGACAGCCGGGCAGCGGCGGCGCGGGTGGGTACGATGCCCTCCAACGTATGTGCGCTGATCGCGCGCAAGGTCGCGACCTTGGCGGTCGAGAAGCCGCAACCCCGCAGCACAGCTTCCTCCGTGGCGAGCACCTGCGCCGGCGTGGGAAACGCCGTGTCCGGATACAGGGCGACAAACCGCGCGGTGATGGCGCGCGCGGCGCGGCCGTGCAGCTGCTGGTGGGCGATGGTGCGCATCAGCGACTCGAACGGGCTCTGGCCGCGCTCGATCTCGAGGCGCGGCTTGCCCACGCGGGCGATCAGCTTGGCCCAGGCCGGATCGGCCGAGAGGTGGCGCATGGCGGCGGCCGACATAACGCCATGTTTATGCGGTCGAACGCGCGGACGCCAGTAGGACGTGTCAGGATGCCTCGCCACGATGCGGAGTCCCGCGATGCGCGTCCACCGTCCGGACGACGACGCCGACCGTCAGACCGCCAGCCTCTCCGGTCTGGCGGTGACGCTGCTGCTGATCGTCGTCGGGCTGCTGTTGGTGCGGACCCTGCATCTGGAGGCGCGGATGGAGGATTGCCTGCTGGCCGGGCGGTTGGCGTGCGCGATGCCGTAGCACCGGGGGCGATCAGGGTCCCTGGTACGGTTCCCCCCATCTGTCGGCGAACACGACCTCGGCAAGCGCCGTGCGGGCGACCGGGCCGAACCGCCCCATCGGGTAGCCAATCGGGAGTATGGCGTAAGAGTGGACGCCCGGCGGCAGACCCAACGCGGCCTCCGCCTCTTTCTCGTGGAGCAAATGCCGCGTGGTCAGGGTCGATCCGAGACCCAACGCGCGCGCCGCCAGCAGCATGTTCTGGACCGCGGGGTAGATCGAGGCGCCGGCCCAGCGGGTCGGCGTGGCGGAACCCTCATCGAGACAGGCAACGATCCACACCGGCGCTTCATGGAAATGCTCGGTAAGGTATTCCACCGCCGCGTGCTGGCGCTGGTAACGCTCCTGCGTCATGCCGGGCGGCGGAGCACCGGTGCGGTAGCGCGGTCCCACGACCTCGTCGAAGGCCCGCTTGTAAAACGCCTGGACGGCACTCTTGATCGCCGGATCCTTGACCACCAGGAAGCGCCACCGCTGGGTATTGCCGCCGTTCGCGGCACTCACCCCCGCCTCGAGTATCTTGTGGATCAGCGCGTCCGGAACAGGGTCCGGCCGCAGCCGCCGCATCGCCCGTGTCGTGTGGATGATGTCGAAGATGTCGGTGCTTTCTGGCATTTCGCGCGCCTCCCGGCGGGCGGAATATACACCATGCGCGCAGGCTGTCGCCGCCCCGCCTCAAGCCGCCGTCAGCGCCCTGGCCTCTCCGACCGGCACGGAGGGGGGCGCCGGCGTATCCATCACCGGCTCGCGGATCATGTAGCCCCGCCCCCACACTGTCCCGATCGGGCTGCCCGCGCCGGCCTGGGCGAGCTTCTTGCGGAGCTTGCAGACGAACACGTCGATGATCTTCATCTCGGGCTCGTCCATGCCGCCGTACAGATGGTTCAGGAACGCCTCCTTGGTCAGCACCATGCCCTTGCGAAGCACCAACAGCTCCAGGATCGCGTATTCTTTGCCGGTCAGATGCACCGCGCTGCCGGCGACCGTCACCTCCCGGCTGTCGAGGTTCAGTTCGAGCGGACCGATCCGCAGCATCGGTTGGCTGAAACCCTTGCTGCGGCGGACCACCGCCTGCATCCGGGCCAACAGCTCCGCCTTGTCGAACGGCTTGGTCATCACGTCATCGGCCCCGGAACTGAGCGCCTGGACCTTCGCCTGCGGCCGCGACAACCCGGTCAGCACCAGGACGGGGGTGTGATTGCGACCGGCGCGCATCCGGCGGACGACCTCGGCCCCCTCCGTGTCGGAATACATCAGGTCCAGTATGACGATGTCATAGTCATAGTGACGCAGGAGCTCCAGACCCTCCTCTCCGGTCTCCGCGAGATCGGTGATCGCCCCGCTAGCCTTGAGCATGAGCGTGAGCCCGCGCCCCATGGTCATGTCGTCGTCGACGAGCAAAACTCGCATTTGCGCAACCTAAATTGCCATCGTTTCGGACACTTACCACCATAGCGTGTGTTCTTCCATTATTTTTTCATCGTTTGCTTGTATCAAAACCTGCGCGCGCAATGTCGCCGCCGTGATCAAAACGTGAACTACGTCGCATTGAGCCGATCATTAGGACCAAGTGATGTAAATGAGACGCACTCGTCTCCTTCAGCGAGCCGAAGTCG
The DNA here is from genome assembly GCA_039938035.1 of Acetobacteraceae bacterium. Taxonomy (GTDB): domain Bacteria; phylum Pseudomonadota; class Alphaproteobacteria; order Acetobacterales; family Acetobacteraceae; genus DATFDN01. Next base: position 5,405 of record JBDTFI010000146.1, read on the forward strand.
CGGCCGGCGCGATCCGGCGCATTCCGCCCGCCCGGCTGGAGGGCGGCGTCGGCGCGCTATCCGGCCTTCTGGTCGAGGTCGGGGGCCTCGCCGGCCACTTATCCGTCGGCGACCGTCTCGATCTCATCGCCCGCGGCGGCGGAGCGGTGGCGGCCGAGGTTGTCGGCTTCCGTGCCGGCTCCGCGCAGGCGATGGCATTCGCCGCCCTCGATGGGCTTGGTCCCGCGAGCCCGGCGCGGTCCGCCGTGCGAATGTTCGGCCCACACGCCGGCGCCACGCTCACCGTATCGGATGGGTGGCTGGGCCGGGTGGTCGATCCGCTGGGCCGCCCGCTCGACGGCCGAGGAACCCTGTCGGCCGGCCCGCCGCGCGCGGTCCGCGCACCCGCCCTGCCCGCCGCCGAGCGCGCCCGCCTCGGCCCTCGGCTCGACCTCGGCGTTCGTTCCCTCGACACGTTCACCGCATGCCGCACCGGCCAGCGGCTCGGCCTGTTCTCGGGCTCCGGCATCGGCAAATCGACTCTGCTCGGAATGCTGGCCCGCGAGGCGAACTGCGACGTCGCCGTGCTCGCCTTGGTGGGGGAGCGTGGGCGAGAGGTGCGGGAGTTCATCGAGGACGAACTGGCCGGCGGACTGGCGCGCGCGGTCGTCGTGGTAGCGACCTCGGACGCGCCGCCTTTGATGCGCCGCGAAGCCGCCTACGCGGCGATGACGGCGGCGGAGCATTTCCGCGACCAGGGCAAGTCGGTCCTGCTGCTGATGGACAGCGTGACCCGCTTCTGCCTGGCGTTGCGCGAGATCGGCCTGTCGGCCGGGGAGCCGCCGGCGACCCGCGGCTTCCCCCCTAGCGTCTTCGCCGAACTCCCGAAGCTGCTGGAGCGTGCCGGCCCGGGCCTCGACGGAAGCGGCTCGATCACCGGCCTGTTCACCGTGCTGGTCGAGGGCGACGATCTCAATGAACCCGTGGCCGACGCGGTTCGCGGCATCCTCGACGGGCACGTCATCCTGGACCGGCGGATCGCCGAAGGCGGGCGCTATCCGGCGGTGGACGTGCTGCGGTCCTTGTCACGGACCGCCTACCAGGTGCTCTCCGCCGAGGAGACCGCGCTGACCCGGCGCGCCCGCGCGATCCTCGCGCTGCACGCCG
>JBDTFI010000147.1:0-4884 GCA_039938035.1 Acetobacteraceae bacterium
GCGCTCATACTCGTTGAGGATGGTGGTGAAGTAGGGCGAGACCGGGAACGGCTTGGCGTCCTTCTTCAGATCCTCCGGCGTGATGTCGACGAACAAATGGTTCCATGTCTTGGGGTCGAGCTTCGCCTGCACGTATTGCGCGTCGATCCCGGGATACCAGTTGAAGCGCTTGACAATGCCGTCGGCCTGCACCTCCGGGCTGGTCGCCAGCTCGATGAACTCGCGGGCAAGTTGCTGATGGGCCGCCTTCGAAGGGATCGCGTAGTACATCGGTTGGCCGGGCAGGCCGGGCGACGGCAAAACCAGCTTCAGGTCGGGCGGAAGGCGGCCGTCCGCTTGCCAACTGTAAAACATGTCGGCCCACACCGCGCCCATGCTGATCTCGCCGCGGTTCAGCATGTCCAGCGTGCCGGCGTTGCCGGGGGTGATCGTCGCATCGCGGTTGAACGCCTTCAGCGAGGCGAGGGCGTCGTCGATCTTGCCCTTGTCGGCCGCGTCATAGGGCCCGGCATCCAGCCGCTCGCCGATCCCGCCATAGGCGTTCACCCACCCCATCACGAAGCCGATGCCGGCCATGCCGCCCTTGATGCCGTTGTAGCCGAATTGCTTCGGATGCTGCTTCACCCAGTCGGTCAGCGCGGCGAAACTGCGCGGCGGGTCCTTCACCAAGGCCGGGTTGTAGGCGATCGCCACCTGGCTATCGAACATCGGCAGCACGTAGCCGCCGACATCGGTGCCCAGCGCGTTGTTCGCTTTCGGGCTGGTCACCAGCTTGCTGGTGGAGACCTGATCGCGGTACTTGGCGAGCAGGTCCTCGGACACCATCTGCGCGGCGCCGCGCTGGTGGATCACCACGACGTCGAGGTCCCAGTTCGCGGTGCCGGATTTGTCCTCCGCCATCAGCTTCTGCTCGATCGCGAGGGAGCCGGCGTCGCCTGGTCCGGTGCCGATGGCGCGCACATGCACCCCCGGGTGCGTCTTCTCGAATTTCGGGCCGAGATATTGGTTGACGTAGTCGACCATGTTCTGATCGCCGGCGGTCGCGACGTTCAGCGTCGTGTCGGCGCGCGCTGGCGTCAGCAGGACGGCCGAGACGGCCGCCGCGGCGATCGCGAGCATCATGGGCTGCTTCATTGTCGTCCTCCCTGATGAGCGTCCTGATTATCGGCCGGGAACAGGTGCAGCGCCGTCGCCGGGATCGCCACGCGGGTCTCGGCGCCGGGGTCGAGCGCGGCGGGATCGTCGATCAGGTAGCGCCTTTTCTCGACCTCCACCGTATAACGCCAGATATCGCCGGGGTAGCTGGTTTGCAGGACGCGACCGGGCAGCACGAGGCAGTCGGGGGGCGCCGGCCGATCCGCGGGCAGCAGTCGTGCCGCCGCGCCGCGGAAATGGGCGTCGAACGGGCCGTCACGCCGATCGCCCGCGAGATGCGCGCCGCCTTCGCCCAGCATCCGGGCGTCCCGTGCCGTCAGGCGGATCACGTTGTCGGCGCCCATGAAGCTGGCGACGAAGGGGCTGGCCGGGCTGTGATAGACGTCCTGCGGCGTGCCCTGCTGGGCGATCTGGCCGTCTTGCAGCACGACGATACGGTCGGCGATTACCATCGCCTCCTCGCGGTCATGGGTCACGTGCAGGGCGGTGATGCCGAGCCGTTGCTGCACGGCGCGGATCTCGTGGCGCAACTCGGCGCGGATATGCGCATCGAGGTTGGATAACGGTTCGTCCAGCAGCAGCACGTCGGGGTCGACCGCCAACGCGCGGCCGAGGGCGACCCGCTGGCGCTGCCCGCCCGAAAGCCGCGTCACGTTGCGCCCCGCGAGGCCGGGCAAATGCAGCAGCGCCAGCAATTCCTCGACCCGGGCGGCGATCCGCGCCTTGCCGGCGCCGCGAATGCGCAGGCCGTAGCCGATGTTCTGCGCCACCGTCATGTGCGGCCACAGCGCGTAGGACTGAAACACCATCGCCGTGCCGCGCCGTTCCGGCGGCAAGGTGGTGATGTCGCGCCCACCGAGGGTGATGCGGCCCTCGGCAACCGGGTTGAAGCCGGAAATCGCTCGCAGCAGGGTGGTCTTGCCACAGCCGGAGCTGCCGAGCAGCGCGACCAGGCTGCCCCGCTCGACCGAGAGAGACAGGCGACGCAGCACGTCCAGCCGGCCGTGACGAACAACCAGATTTTCGACGGTCAGGAAGGACATCTCGACTTCGGAGCGGATCACGAAGGCTGGCGCTTTGCAACGTCGAATTGACACGGCCGATCCGAACGATGACGATCCAAGGCAACAAAGGACGGGGGGACATCTCGGTGCGCGGTTCGCCACGGCTGTTGTCGCGCCGCCGGCTGATGGCCGGGACGGCCGGATGCTGTCTGGTTCCGGCCGCCCTGGCCGTGACCGCATCGGCGGCGGACGCTTCGGTGATCGTCGTCGATACCGTGTCCGGCCCCAATTTCCAGGCGTTCTGGAAGACCGACCTGATCCCGAGGATCCAGAAGGAACTCGGCATCCAGGTGCGCTACACCGTCGGCTCCGGCCCGACGCTACAGTTGCAGATGCAAAGCTGGAAGCGGGACGCGCCCGAGTTCACCCTGCTGTTCGTCAAGGGTCTCGACCTGTCCAACATGATCCAATCCGGCGTCGCGTTGGAGCCGCTCTATCCGGCGGTGGCAACGCAGATCCCGAACGAGAGCGCCGAACCCAAGGAGTTTCTGGCCAGCAACAACGGCGTCGCGCTGGACGGCAAGGGGCTGATTTTCTGGCGCGCCCAGTTCGACCTGATCTACAATTCCAAATACGTGAAAACGCCGCCGACGACCTGGAAGGAATTCTACGACCGACGCAAGGAGTTCGAGGGTCATATCGGCCTGATCCGCCCGGATGCCAGCTCGGGCGGCGGACGTGCCTTCATTTACAGCTTCCTGACCGCTTTCGGCGTTGATTTCAGCCAGCCCTTCGCCACGATCGAGAAATCGGCGGCCTGGAAGGATGCCTGGGACAAGTTCCGGGAGTTCAGCAAATACCTCGCCCAGCCGGTCGCTTCCGCCGCGCCGGTGATGTTTCATCAGTTCCAGACCGAAGAGGTGTGGCTGAGCGTCTACGCGCAGGACTATACGCTGTGGAGCGCCGCGCAGGGCCAGCTGCCGCCGACCATGAAGGCGGCACCACTCGACGTGAACATCGTCGGCGCATCGAACGCCTGGTTCGCCGTTCCCAAGGTCGATACGGCGGCCCAGAAAGAGGCCGCGTACAAGGTGATCAACCTGCTGCTGTCGCCCGAGGTGCAGCTGGCGATGCTGGAGACGATGTACCAGTATCCCGGCACCGATGCGTGGAAGCAGGCGCCACCCTCCGCGTGGGAGAAAATTCCGCCGGTGGATCAGGCGGAGTCGCACGGGATTCGCATCAGCAATCTGCAGGCGGTCACCTATATCCAGCAGCACGGCATGGACTACGTCGCGCACTAGGATGCGTTTGACCGCGTGGCTGCTGGTCCTGCCGCTGCTGCTGTTCCTCGGCGCCGCGTTCTACTACCCGCTCGGCTACACGCTGGCGCAGAGCCTGACGGGGACCGCCGGCGGCATCACGCTGGTCCACTATGGCGATTTCCTGGGTAGCCGGCAGGGCCAGGTCGTGCTGGCGCTGACGCTGTTCCTGTCGGTGGCCGCGACGTTTTTCTCGGTGCTTCTAAGCTTGCCGCTGGCGCTGCTGTTGCGGCGGAGCTTCCGAGGCAAGGCGGCGATCCAGTTCCTGATGATGCTGCCGATCACCATCCCCTCGCTGGTCGGCGCGCTGGGGTTGGTGATCCTGTACGACCGTACCGGCTGGGTGAATTATTTCCTGGTCGAGGTGCTGCACGTGCTCCGTCAGCCGCTGCGGATCGACTACACGATCCCGGGCATCGTGCTGTTCTACGTCTGGATGTTCTTCCCGTTCGGCGGGCTGGTCATCATGTCCGGCCTCGGCGCCATCGACCCGGCCCTGGAAGAGGCCGGGCGCGTCCTCGGCGCGAGCCCGTTCCGCACCTTCCGCAGGGTGGTGCTGCCGCTGCTGAAACCGAGTCTGTGGGCGGGCTCCATCATGGTGTTCCTGCAATGCTTCGGCGCTTTCAGCGTGCCGCTAATCGCCGGGGGCAACTACCAGCCGCTGGCGGTCAAGATCTACACCGTGGCGACGGTTTTCCTGGACTGGCCGGCGGCCAGCGCCATGGCGGTGATCATGGGGCTGGTACAGGCGGCGCTCGTGATCCTATATCGCCGGCTGGATGCGACAGGACGGACGACGTGAGCCTGATACGGCGCACCGCCTTCGTCCTTCTGCTGGTGGCGTTCGTCCTGTTCATCACCCTGCCGTTCGTGATGATCCTGCTGGAGGCATTCGGCGCCGACTGGTTTGGGATGCAACTGCTGCCGGGCGCGTGGACGTTGAAATGGTTCCACTGGGCAACGCAGTCGGCGGATATCGGCGCGGTGCTGGCAAACACCGCGGTCATCGCCCTGCTGGCCACCGGTTTCTCCTTGCTGCTCAGCATTCCCGCCGCGTGGGCCATCGCCCGCCATCGCCTGCCGCTGAAGGCGCTGCTGATGAGCGCGATCCTGTTGCCCCGCATGATCCCGGAGATCACCTTCGCGCTGGGCGTGGCGCGGATTTTCTACACGCTTGGCCTGACCAACACCTATCTCGGCATCGCCTTGTCGCACGTGATCCTCGCGGCGCCCTTCGCGGTGCTGGTGTTGACGAGTACATTCGAGGGTCTGGATTCGCGGCTGCTGGAAGCGGGCGCGGTGCTGGGTTGCGCGCCGACGCAACTGTTCCGCCGCGTCATCTTGCCGCTCGCGGTGCCGGGGATCGTCGCCGCCGCGCTGTTCTCCTTCCTCGCGTCGTACAA
>JBDTFI010000148.1:0-4342 GCA_039938035.1 Acetobacteraceae bacterium
GAGACGGTCTACATTCCCGACCGCCAGGAAGATCGGGGCGCCGTGTGCCTCTCCTCGCAAGTCGGCTGCACGCTGTCCTGCCGGTTCTGTCACACCGGCACCCAGCGCCTCGCGCGCAACCTCGGGGTGGCGGAGATCGTCGGGCAGTTCATGGCCGCGCGCGATGCCTATGGCGAATGGCCCAGCCCGCGCGGCGAGACCCCGCGGCTGCTGTCGACCATCGTGCTGATGGGCATGGGCGAGCCGCTGTACAACTATGCCAACGTCGCCCAGGCGATGCGGATCGTGATGGACAACGAGGGCATCGCCCTGTCGCGCCGGCGGATCACGCTGTCCACCTCCGGCGTCGTGCCGATGATGGACCGCGCGGGGGCGGAGCTAGGGGTCAACCTCGCGGTATCGCTGCACGCGGTGCGCGACGATCTGCGCGACGAGCTGGTGCCGCTGAACCGCAAATACCCGATCGCCGAGCTGATCGCGGCGTGCCGGCGCTATCCCGGCGCGTCGAACGCGCGGCGGATCACGTTTGAATACGTCATGCTGCGCGGGGTGAACGACAGCGTCGCCGATGCGAACGAACTGGTGCGCCTGATCGCCGGCATCCCGGCGAAGGTGAACCTCATCCCGTTCAACCCCTGGCCGGGCAGCCAGTTCGAGACCAGCGGGTCGAACGCGATCGACCGCTTCGCCCGCATCGTCATGGATGCCGGCTATTCCGCCCCGGTGCGCGCGCCGCGTGGGCGCGACATCCTCGCGGCCTGCGGGCAGCTTCGGACGGAGAGCGAGCGGGCCCGCCCGGCGGCCCTGTGATGGCCGTCATCATCGACTGCGATCCCGGCACCGACGATGCCCTGGCGCTGCTGCTCGCCTTCGCCTCCCCGGAACTCGACATCGCCGCGATCACCGTCGCCGCCGGCAATGTCGGGCTCGACCGGACGCTGGCCAACGCCCGGGCCATTACCGCCGTCGCCGGAGCCCGTGTGCCGGTTTTCGCCGGCGCCGACCGCCCGTTGCTGGGAAGCTACGCAACGGCGGCGCATGTCCACGGCGACGACGGGCTGGGCGGGCTCCGTCTCCCGGACGGTGCGCCCGCCGCTGCCGGCATCGCGGCCGATGCGATCCGCCGGGTCCTGCGCGACGCCGCGGAACCCGTCACGATCGTCGGCATCGGCCCCGCCACCAACCTCGCTCTGGCCCTCCTGACCGAGCGATCCCTGGCCGCCAAGGTGGCGCGCTTCGTGCTGATGAGCGGCGCCTGGGGCGCCGGCAACGTGACCCCGGCGGCCGAGTTCAACGCCTTCTGCGACCCCGAGGCGCTCGCCGCGATCCTCGCGCTCGGTCGCCCGGTCGTGTTCGCGACGCTCGAGGTCACCGCGCACGCCCTGCTCACGCCGGCCCGCCTCGCCTCCCTCGCCACCGGCTCCGGCGCGGCGCTGCGGGCCGCCTGCGCCATCCAGGCGAGCGTCCCGCCGTCTCAGCGCCTGGGTGGGGTGCCGCTGCACGATCCCTGCGCCGTCGCCTGGCTGCTCCGACCGGACCTCTTCACCGCCCGCCCGGCGCGCGTCAGCGTCGATCTCGGTGCCGCTAGCCGCGGACGGACCAACATCGAGCGCGGCTGCCGCCCGGAGCAGGCGAACGCGACGGTGCTGGAGACGCTCGACGCGGACGGGTTCTTCGCTTTGCTGGCCGAGCGCCTCGGCCGCCTGCCGTAGCCGCGTACACCGACCCCGGTTGGCGCGTACATCCGAGGTCGGGCCAACGCTCCGGCGCGTACTTCCACGGGTCCGGGGGCGCTTCCGGCGCGTACATCCGCGCACCAGCGGGTTCCGAGGCGCGTACACCCGCCATCGGACACGCCGTCGTCGCAAGCGCGATGTCGTCGCCTAGCGGGCGGGCTTATAGGCGCCGGCGACGGCAGCGGCCTTCGTCATCGCCGCCACGCCTTCCGCGCCGCTCATCAGCGCGGTCGTCATGGCGGACTTCACCGCACCGCCCGCGCCGACCGCGAGCGCGATCGCCGCCATGCTTTCGGCGCTCGGCACGTCGGCGATGATCATCAGGTCATACTCGTCGAAACAGTACCAGGCGCCCACGAGCTTCCCGCCAGCGGCGTCGCACAAGGCGCGTCCAACGGTCTCGGCGCGATTGTGCGGGTTCTTGATCTGAACGGCCCAGGACGCGGGAGTGTAAGCCGCCTGGTACATATAAAGCGCCATCGTTGCCTCCGTGATATCGTCTGTTATGTCGGCGACGGTTGGTTGTCATGGCATCGAGCGCCTGGCGGTCATTGCCGCGCCGGGCCGTGCCATCTGTGAACATGCGCCCACGGCCGCCTTCTGTCGACTGAATCGAAGGGCCTGCCTCGGCGTAAATCGGTCATCCCGCGCGCAACAACCGGCATCCGGATCGGTTTGGGTTCCCCCTCCCTCGTTTGCTGCGACGATGCCGCCGGATCGTGCGAAAATCAAACGGCTGCCGCGATCCTCTTTCCGTGCTACGGTAGAACGCCATGACGGAAAGATCGCCTGACGATCCCGTGCTGACTCGCTTCCGCGGCGCCGTGACGGAAATCTACGGCGAGTGCGTTGAGCGTGTCGTGCTGTATGGCTCGCGCGCGCGCGGCGAGCACCGGCCGGAGTCCGATTGCGGCCTTGCGGTATTTCTGCGCGACATGCCCGAGCGGGCCCAGGAGATGGGATGGCTTGCGGAGTTGGAGACTGATATTTTCTACGACACCGGCGCGGTTATCAACACGCTACCCTTCCCAGCCGATGCTTATCGGGAGCGCACCGGCTTCATGAGTGAGGTGCGGAAGGACGGGCTGGACCTGTTTGATGGTCGTCATCCCTAGCCGGTGTGGTATACGCTGGACTACGATCTCTCCCTGTAACCGGGCGAAATGCGCATCCCCGAACTCCCAATTCTGTAATTTGCACGGAGGCCCCGATGGCAACCACCGGCTTGATGCTGCAGTTAGAGGTGGACCAACAGCTCTCGACTGAGGTTTCGAGCATCAACGAAATCTTCGCCGAAGCGTTGACCTTCCTGAACGGCGGCACGGTCACGGTCACGGAGATCGCTGTTCAGAAGCTGGGCGGCGTTTTCGGCAACAATATCGCCATTCCGATCGATGACTCGCCAACCGGCTATGTCACGCTGCGCGTGTTTACCGGAGGCAACAACGAGGTTGATTTCTTCGCGCCGAGTTCAGTGCCGTCGCCGCCGGTCCAGCCTGGTCTGGCGGCCCTGCTGGAGTTGAGGGATGCCGGGTTCACTGCGCCGCAGAACGTGTTGCAGGTGGCCCGCAAACTCGGCGCACACGTCTATTTCGAGGAGACCTGACGGAGGCGAGCAAATGGACATCCTCATCAAGGGGCCTGGCGAGGTCACGGTCTGCCTCGTGGATCGCGCCGGGAAAACGATGCTGCGCGAAACCCTGCGCGTCTTCGGCTCCCCAACCGTATTAGCCCGCCGCCCGATTGAGCTCGAACTGACGACGAGCAAGGGAAAAATGCCCGTGTCGCCCGTTCTTGTGTTCCGTGGCGAGCAGCAGACGGTGACGTTCGACGGGAAGGAGCCTGCCGCATTCACCACGCACCGCTGCAAGGAGATCGGCTGCACCGACAAGGAAGCCGAAGCGGCGGCGCGCGGCGAAATTCACCACCTGCCGCGCGATGCGCCGACCCGCAGCAGCTTCGCCTCTCTCCCCCGACCGTAAGAACCGCCTCAACGGACCAACAGCCACGCCGCCACCGCGCCACTGATCTGAACCAGCGCGCCCGTGATCATCGCGAGCCGGAAGCCCTCCTCGACGTTGACGGCTACACCTTCGAAGGATGGAAATGCCACGTTGAGCTCGCCTTAGTTGTGCCCGTGCCGGCCGCCGTTACCCGTTTGAGGTCAGCCTGCCTGACCGCGGGCTGTTTCCGCCGCGCAATCCGTTTTCGATGATGTTCGTCCATTGGCTGGCTTACATGGCGGTAGTCGCATACGTCTCAACGGTCTGGGTCATCGCTTGGGCCGTGGAGCGGCTTGCCGAAATTCGCCATCCTCACCAAAGGCCAAAAGACTTTTGTCGCGATTGACGAAAGGTGCTGCGACGGGAATCCTGCACGTTGTATAAATCAAGCAGACCGTGTGAAAACCCTGCACGGCAGGATTCCGGCGCGGCGTGAGACTTGCTAGCATCCGGCATGTCTCACCTCACCGGTCCCGACCGATCCCAAACCCTGCTTTTGCCAGAGAGCGTGGACGACTATGTCGGTCCAGAGAACCCGGTGCGGTTCATCGACGCCTTCGTTGACGGGCTGGATCTGACGCTTGCGGGTTTCGCCCGCGTGGT
>JBDTFI010000149.1:0-15261 GCA_039938035.1 Acetobacteraceae bacterium
GCCTCGTTCCGCACCGTGCGCCTCAACCCCGAATTGGGCGGCGCGCTGCCCATGCAGATGCGCGCCGCCGCCTTCGCTTCGGCGCCGAGCGTGGAGCAGGGTCCCGTCGAGGTGAGCGCCACGGTCACCGCCGAGGCGGTGCTGGTCGGGCCGTGACGGCCCGCGTCGTTGTCGTCGTGCTCGATGGGCTGCGCCGGGACGCGCTTGGGCCGGAGCTGACGCCAAATCTCACACACTTCGCCGAGAATGCCGCGTGTTGCCCGGGGTTCCGCTCGGCGTTTCCGTCGGCGACGCGGGTGGTGTCGGCGACGTTCGCCACCGGCTGCTATCCGGCCCGGCACGGATTGGCCGGCAACAGCATGGCGCTGATCGAGGACGGGGCGCTGGTGCGCCACGATGCCGGTGCGCCGGGGTTCTTGCAGCATCGGCGGCGAGTGACCGGGCGGGCGCTGGATGTGCCGACCCTGGCCGAGCGGCTGGCGGGCGCGGGAGGCGCTGAGGTCTTCTCCAACGTCTCTCCTGGCGCGGCCTATGCGCATGATCCGGACGGGTTCGGCTACGTGCACAACCGCGCCGGATCGTTCGCGCCGGAGCGGCGGCCGATCGCGCCGCTGCCGGTGGCCCTCGACAGCGAGGGTGATCGGGCGATGACCGAGCGTTTCATCGCCGAGGCGGTGGACGGACGCACGCCGGCATTGGCGCTGCTGTGGCTGGGCGAGCCGGACCACTCCCAGCACGAGCATCCGCTCGGTTCGCCCGCCTGCCTCGCCGCCATCACCGCCGCCGACCGCCGCTTCGCCGAGGTGCGCAGGGCGGTGGAGCGGCGCCGGCGCGACGGCGAGGATGTGCTGCTGATCGCGATGTCCGATCACGGCCATCGCACGGTGCGCGAGGTGATCGACATCGACGCCGCGCTGGCCGGGGCAGGGTTGAAGGACCGGCCGGAGGACATGGACCTGATCGCGGTCAGCAGCGGCACCGCCGCGCTGATCTACCTCCATCCCGACCGCGCGGCGGATGCGGGCCGCGTGGCGACGTGGCTGCGCGCGCAGCCCTGGGCGGGCGGCGTGCTGGAGGAGGAGGCGCTCGCCGGCGTGGGACAGGCCCGGACGCAGAGCCTCGTGTGCGCGGTCTCGATGCGCGACGACGACGCGCCGAACGCGTTCGGCGTGAAAGGCGGCGGCTGGTCGGCGCTGCCGCACGACGGCAAGCCGGACCGGCTCGGCTGCGGCCAGCATGGCGGGCTATCGGCGTGGGAGCAGATGCCGTTGCTGATGATCGAGGGCACCGGCTTCGCGCCCGACGGGAGGCTGCGCGAGGCCAGCATCGTCGACCTCGCCCCGACCATCCTGCGCCACCTCGGGCAATCGCCGACCGGCCTCGACGGTCGGGCGCTACAGGGTGGTGCGGTCAGCGCCGAGGCGATGCCGGCGCCGCGGCAATCGTGACGTCCACCCCCGAGCGGGGGTGGCCGAGGTCGGCCTCGGCCCAGGCCACGACCTGATCGGCGTTGGCCCGCCATGTGCGATCGCGACGCAGGATCTCCTCGCGCCCCGCCGCTCCCAGTCGGGTACGCAAGGGCTTGTCCTCGATCAGGCGAAGCACCGCCTGCCACAGCGCCTCCTCGCGCGTCGGATCGAACAGCAGCGCCGTCGTCTCGTGGCGCAGGATTTCGCGGATGTTCGGCTGATCGGGCGCGACGATGGCGCGACCAGCGGCCATGTACTCGAATATCTTCAGCGGCGAGGCGTAGGGCACCACCTTTGGCTGCATCGCGATGTCCATCTCGGCCAGGAGGCCGGGGATGGCCTCGCGTGCGGCGAGCCCCGTGAAGCGCACGCGACCGGCGAGACCGAGCGCCTCGGCCTGGCGGGTGAGATCCGCCAGTGCGCGCCCCTCGCCCACGATCAGCAGGCGCACCCGGTCATCGCCGTGCCGGGCGACCGCGCTCAGCAGCGCATCGACGCCGTGCCAGGGGCGCATGAAGCCGATGAAGCCGAGGACCACCGTCGTCTCGGGATCGTCGCGCGCCGGGGCGGGCGCGAATTGGTCCATGTCGACGCCGTTCGCCACTACCGCGATTCGCTCGGCCGGCGCGCCCTCGGCGGCGATGATGTCGCGCAGGACGCCGCTCACCACCACGATCCGATTGGCCGCGCGCCAGACAAATCGCTCCATCGCGCGAGCGAGGCGCAGCAGCCCGGCCTCGCCGTTGCGGTCCCGCTCATCGGCGAGTGGCGCGTTCACCTCCACATAGAACGGCACGCGCCGGCGCCGGGCGAGCAGCGCGCCGGCCACGTAGAACAGATTGTACCGCTCGTAGATCACGTCCGGATGGAAGCCCGCGAAGGCGCGCGACAACCGCCTGTAGGCGGGCAGGTTGTAAGCGATCTCCGCGAGCGCGCCCACCATCCTGGGCAGGTGGCGGCGGACCAGCGGCACCAGCTTGCTTTCGCCACCGAGGCTGCCCGCCTCGTAAAGCCCGGGGCCGACCACCAGCACCTCGTGGCCGGCGCGACGCAGCGCGGCGACCAGCCCCTCCAGATGCACGCTTTGCCCGTCGTGGCTTAGAATGCGATGGCTGTAGAGGATGCGCATCGACCGGTCCGGAACGTAAGGAAGTGTCTTAACCGGAAGCCTCGCGAGAGCGCGAGCGGATTCGACGGACTGGAGAAGGCGCCGGCCCGTTCACCAGTCGGATGCCGAGGGCGACGAATACCAGCGCCAGGATCAGCGCCGGGGAGACGCGCTCGCCCAGCAATCCGGCGCCGGCGAGGATGCCGAACAGCGGCGTGAGGAACGTGTAGGACGACAGCCGTCCGGCCGGGTAGTGCGCGATCAGCCAGACGAAGACCAGATAGGTTCCCGCTGCGACGATCACGGTCTGGTAGGCCATCCATGCCCAGGCCGTCGCGGTCGCGCCCGCTGCGTGGAGTTCGCCGTTGGCGGCAGCGAAGGCGAACAGGATCGGCGTGGAGCCGAGGAACTGAAACAACAATATCTTCACCGCCGGCAGGCGGCGCAGCACCGGGTTCGCCTTGATCGCGACGGTCGTCGCCCCCCACAGCGCGGCGGCCATCCCGACCAGCGCGTCGCCCAGGAGACTCCCGCCGCCGTTGCGCAGCCCGTCGGCGACCGCGCACCCCACGCCTACAAAGGCGGCGAGCAGGCCGAGGAACTGGCGGACGCGAAGACGTTCCCCAGGAACCAGGAAATGCGCGCCGACGGCGACCCAGATCGGCGCCGTGTAGAGGATCACCACGCCGCGCGAAGCCGTCGTGCGTTGCAGGCCGGGATAGAGCGTGAGGAACTCGCCTGCGAACAGCACGATCACCAGCAGCAGCGGCAGCGCCGAACCGTCGCGGGCGAACAGCATGCGCCATTGGCCGCGCAGCCCCGCCCACAGCGCCAGCAGGACGGCGGCGCCGGCGGAGCGCAGCGTCGCCTGCAAAAGCGGCGGAATGCCCTGATCGAGCGATATCTTGATGGCGGCCTGCTGCACGCCCCAGATCACGCAGCAGACGACCAGGAGCGTGCCGGCGAGGAGGTCGATGCGGTCGTGGACAGCCTGGCGGGGGGTCAATCCGAGCGGTGCAGCTTGGCGCCGGTGCGCGCCTGCAACGCCTCGAAATCCAGCCCGGCGATCATGTCGCGCAGCACGAACCCGCGCTCGGTCAGGTCGATCACGGCGAGGTTGGTGTACACCCGCTTGACCACGCCCACCGCCGTCAGCGGGTAAGAGCAGGTGTGAACCAGCTTCGGCTGGCCGTCCTTGGTGGTGTGCTCCATCGTCACCCATAGCCGCTTGGCCCCGGCCGCGAGGTCCATCGCCCCGCCCACCGCCGGGGCGGTGTCGTTGTCGCTGGTCGCCCAGTTGGCGATGTCGCCGTTCTCGGCGACCTGGAAAGCGCCAAGAACGCACAGATCGAGATGGCCGCCGCGGATCATCGCGAAGCTGTCGGCGTGGTGGCAGAAGCTCGCGCCCGGGCGCAGCGTGACGTATTGCTTGCCGGCGTTAATCAGCCACGGATCGATCAGCTCCTTCGGCGGCTGCGGACCCATGCCGAGGATGCCGTTCTCCGAGTGGAACACCACTTCACGGTCGGGCGGAACGTGATCGGCGACGCCGGTCGGGATGCCGATGCCGAGGTTCACGTACCAGCCTTCCGGGATGTCGCGGGCGAGGCGGTTGGCCATCTCGGCGCGGGAAAGCGGCTGGTAGCCGGCCTGGGTGGTGTCTTGCATCGGTTCCTCCTCAGAAGCCGGACGGGTCGCCGTAGGGGACGTGGAGCACGCGGTTCACGAAGATGCCGGGCGTGTGGACGTTGTCGGGGTCGATCTCGCCGAGCTGCTTTATATGCTGGCTCTGCACGATCGTCAGCTTGCCCGCCATCGCCATCACCGGATTGAAATTCCGCCCGGCGCGGCGGTAGGTGAGGTTGCCCCAGCGATCCGCCTCCCACGCCTCGACCAGCGCGACGTCGCCTTCCAGCGCCTGCTCCAGCACGTAGGTCCGGCCGCGGATTTCGCGGGTCTCCTTGCCCATCGCCATCTTGGTGCCGACGCCGGTCGCTGTGAAGAACGCCGGGATCCCGGCGCCGGCGGCGTGCATCCGCTCCGCCAGCGTGCCCTGCGGGACGATGTCGAGTTCGATCTTGCCGGCACGGTACAGCGTCTCGAACACCACCGGATCGGACGAGCGGGGAAACGAGCAGACGATCTTGCGGATCCGCCCGAGATCCATCAGCCGGGCGAGACCGATGCGCCCGACGCCGGCGTTGTTGCAGGCGACGGTGAGGTCGCGGGCGCCCTGCTCGATCAAACCGTCGATCAGCGCGTTCGGCTGCCCGACCGCGCCGAACCCGCCGATCAGCACCGTGGCGCCGTCCTCGATGCCCTCCATGGCCTCGGCCATCGAGCGGACGATCTTGTCGATCATGCGTCCCCGTCCCCTTGGGATGTCGGCCTCGTTTAACCGGGGCGGCGGCCCGCGCCAACCCGGGCTGACGCGCGCGGGCGCCGCGCGGGCGATCGACGATTGAGCGCGCGGTGGCGCGGCCGCATGATCGGCGGACATGTCCCGCTCCGCGCTGTCTCGTCGGCCATGGCTGATCCTGGCCGCCGCCTTCGCCACCTTCGCGGTCGGTGCGGCGATGATGCACTCCTACACGGTGTTCCTGCTCGCTTTCATCGCCGCGTTCGGATGGACACGAGCGGACGCCTCCATCGCCTACGCGGTATCGCAACTGATGGGCGGGCTGACGTCGCCGTTGGTGGGCGCGCTGGTGGATCGGCTGGGGCCGGCGCGGCTCGTGCTCGGTGGTGGCGTGGTGCTTGCCCTTGGGCTGCTGGCCAGCGCGTGGTCGAATGCGCTGTGGCAGATCGTCCTGCTCTACGGCGTGGTGATGACGCTCGGCGCGAACTGCCTGGGAATGGTCGTGTTCGTGCCGATGCTGTCGCGGATGTTCCTGCGCCATCGCGGGCTCGCGGTCGCCGTGCTTCAATCGGCGAACGGCGTCGCGCGCGCGGTCTCCGCCCCGGCGGCGCAGGCTTTGGTGGGAGCGGTGGGCTGGCGCGGCGCCTATCTGGGCGAGGCGGGGATCATGGCGGTGCTGGTGTTGCCGTTGGCGTTCCTGTTCCGCGGCGCCGAAGCGAAATCGCCCGCCGCGGTCCAGGCCAGCCTTGCGGCGTCGGCCGAGCATGCGTGGACGCTGCGCCAGGCGATGCGCACGCCGCATTTCTGGCTGCTGTTCTCGGTCTATTTCTTCACCGGCCTCGGCAGCTTCCTGGTGGCGTTGCACCAGCTGGCGTTCGCCGTCGACATGGGATTCGACAAGCTGTACGCGGCGACGGTGATCGGGCTGGGCGCGGGGTTGTCGCTGCCCGGCATCATCCTAACCGGTGCGCTGTCCGATCATGTCGGGCGGGAGCTGTCGGCGGTCGTCACCTACGGGACGTCCATCATCGGCGTCGCGTGCGCGCTGCTGATCACCGGTCCCGATCAGTATTTCCTGTTCTGGATGCACGCCTGCTTCTTCGGTCTGACCTGGGGCGCGCGCGGCCCGGCGATCACCGCCAAGACGGCCGATCTGTTTCCCGGCCCCAATCTGGGCTCGATCCTTGGCGTCATCACGATCGGCACAGGTCTCGGCGCGGCGCTCGGCTCCTGGCTCGCTGGGTTTCTGTTCGATCTTGCCGGCACCTATCGCGTCGCGTTCATCCTCTCCATCGCCGCTTATGCGGCCGGCGCGATCACGTTCTGGGCGCTGCGCCGCCCGCTGGCCCTGCCGCGCGGACGCTAGGATTGACGGGTGCCTCGCCGCGCGGGTTATAGTGTTCGAAACGACAAACTGGCTGCCGTTTGCGTGCGGCTTGCTGAATATCAACAGGGAAGGACAACGGCATGGGGAACATGAGCCGGCGTGGCGTGATCGGTGGCTCGCTCGGGCTGGCGGCGGGGGCCGGGCTGGCGCGCCCGCACATCGCGCGGGCCGCGAGCAAGACCCTTACGGTGTGGTGGAACCAGGGCTTCTACGCCGCCGAGGATCAGGCGTTCCATAACCTCGTCGCCGCGTGGGAGAAGGCGAGCGGCAACACGGTAGACCTCACCCTGCTTCCCGGCCAGCCGCTGAACGAGAAGATCGTTTCGGCGTTCACCAGCGGCCATGTGCCCGACCTCATGTACGCCGACAACGCGCCCGCCCAGATCATTCCGCAGACCGCCTGGGACGGCAAGCTGCTCGACGTGACCGACGTGGTGGAGACGCAGAAGTCGGAATTGAGCGAGACGGCGCTGCAATCGGCGCAGTTCTACAACAACGTGGAGAAGAAGCGCAGCTTCTACGGCGTGCCGTTCAAGGGCGCGACGCTCAACATCCCGACCTGGAAATCGCTGATCGAGAAAGCCGGCTACCAGATGTCCGACGTGCCGAAGACCTGGGACCCGTTCTTCGCCTTCTTCGAGGACGTGCAGAAGAAGCTGCGCGCCAAGGGGATGCGCCACACCTACGGCCTGGGCTATACGCTATCGACGACCGGGGATGATCCCAACAACCTGTTCGTCCAGTTTCTTGTCGGCCACGGCGGCGGCGGCATCGTGACGCCGGACGGCAAGCTGCACGTCGATGATCCCAAGGTGCGCGAGGCGATGGTCAAGACGCTGACCCAACTCGCCTCGGCCTTCAAGGGCGGCTATGTGCCGCCGGACGCGCTCAACTGGGGCGATCCGGACAACAACAACGCGTTCCACTCGCAGGAAGTGGTGATGACGCCGAACGACACAATCTCGATCTCCTCGGCGGTGATGAACAACAAGCAGTGGTACTACGAGGATATCGTCACCAGCCCGATTCCGCTGGACAACGACGGCAAGCCGGTTTCGGTGCTGCTTGGCGTGCTGCTCGCCTTCATCCCGAAGGGGAGCGGCAACGTGGATGCGGCGAAGGATTTCATCCGCTACCTGATTCAGCCGGAGCATCTCGACCTGTACCTGAAGGAGGCGCTCGGCCGGTGGTTGCCGGTGATGCCGAACCTGGTCAAGAACGACCCCTACTGGCTCGACCCCCAGGACCCGCACCGTCAGGCGGCGGTGAAGCAAGGCGTGCTCGGCCCGACCGCGACGTGGTACTACGTCTTCAATCCCGCCTTCGCGCAGGTGGACGCGGAACATGTGTGGTCGGTGGCGACGTCGGACGTCATCAACGGGATGACGCCGGATCAGGCCACCACCAAGGCGTTCGAGCGGATCACCGCGATCTTCTCGAAATATCAAACCACCAGCTAGGCGCGCCGCGATGGCGATGGACGGCGCATCGGCGATCGGGATCGGGCGTCCAGCCGCGGCACGCCGGACCCGGCGGCTAGGCTGGAACGGCGGCCTCCAGGGGTCGGACCGCAACTGGGCGCTCGCCTTCCTGGTGCCCTACGCCGCGATCTTCCTCGCCTTCGTGTTGTTGCCCGTCGCCTACGGGCTGTGGCTGGGCCATCGGCCGTCCAGCTACGCGGCGCTGTTCTCCGATCCGATCTATCTGCGCACGCTCGTCAACACCGCGCTGTTTCTCGGCATCGGCGTCAATCTGCATCTGTTCCTGGCGCTGCTGCTATCCGGTTATTTCATGAGCCGGAACTGGTGGGTGCGATCGCTGCTCCTGGTGTTCATCCTGCCCTGGGCGGTGCCGTCGATCCCCACCTTCATCTCGATCCATTGGATGCTGAACGGCGAGTGGGGTTTCATCAACAATGCCCTGTACACCCTGTTCGGGATCGATGGTCCGTCATGGCTCAATTATCGCTGGCCAGCCCTCGCGTCGGTCATCGTCTCCTACATCTGGAAGTGGACGCCGTTCTGGACGGTGATCCTGATCGCCGGGCGGATGGCGATCCCGCAGGAGCTGTATGAGGCGGCTTCGGTGGACGGCGCCACCGGGATACGCCGCTTCACCTATGTCACCTTCCCGCTACTGGCCAACCTCTATCTGATTTGCACGTTGCTCTCGACCATCTGGACACTCGGGGACTTCAACACGGTGTATTTCGTCACCGGCGGCGGACCGTCGCTGTCGACGCATGTGCTGGCGACGCTCGGCATCCGCGACGCGTTCATCGTCGACAACCCGGAGGTCGGCATGGCCGCCGTGCTGTCGGCGCTGCCGCTGCTGATTCCGCTGGTCATCATCCTGATGCGCAAGCTCGCGAAGACGCAGGTGCAGCTGTGAGCGCGAGCTTGGCCGCCGGCGGCGTGCGGGCGCGCGCCCGGCGGCGCGAGACGTTGTCCAATGCGGGGCGGGTCGTGATCGGCCTGATCGTGCTGATCTGGACGCTCATTCCGCTCTACGCGATGGTCCAGGTCGCGCTCGAGCCCAAGGACAACGTCTTCAACAACGCGATCTGGCCGGTCAACGCGACGCTCGCCGGGTTCTGGACCGTGCTGACGCAGGATTATTGGTATCTTTCCCATTTCTGGCACGAGATGGGCAACAGCCTTTATATCGGGGTGGCGACGACGGTGCTGACGCTCGCCATCGGCACGCTGACCAGCTTCGTGGTCGGCCGGATGCGGCTTCGCCACGCCTGGGTGATCAGCAACGCAGCGCTGCTGACCTATGTGATCCCGATGTCGTTCCTGGCGATCCCGTTCTACCGGGTGATGCAGGAATACGGCCTGGGCGACAATCTCTGGGCGGTGGTCGCCGTGGAAGTCACGTTCGCCACCCCGTACGCGATCTTCATCTTCACGCAGTACGGTTCCTCCATTCCGCTCGAACTCGACGAGGCGGCGCGGATCGACGGCGCCTCGCCGTTGCAGATCTACTGGCGCGTCTATCTTCCGCTGATGGCGCCGTCGATGGTGGCGGTCGGCACCTACGCGCTGCTGCTCGCCTGGAACGAATATCTGTACATGTTCCTGCTGCTGTCGAGCGATCACAACATGACGGTGCCGGTGGCGCTCGGGCAGTTCCTCAACAGCGACGAGGCGCCGTGGAACCTGATGATGGCGACGTCGGTCATCTACGCGCTGCCGCCGATCGTGATCTACTACATGTTCCGCCGGTACATGAGCGCGGGGCTGACGATGGGCGGGGTCAAGGGATAGCAGCAGTCACCCGATCGGCGGTCGCCGCTTGTCCGCTTCCGTCGCGCGCTCGTACGCGGCGGCGACGCGGTACACGCTCGCGTCGTGGAAGTAGCGGCCGACGAATTGCACCGATAGCGGCAGCCCGTCGCGCGAAAGGCCGGACATCATCGCGAGCGCCGGGTGGCCGGTGACGTTGAACGGCGAGCGGGCCTGGCGCGGATAGGTGCGGGCGGTTTCCGCCGCGTCCTCGATCCGGCTCGTCGGGTCCATCGAACTGGCGCAGAGCAGCACGTCGCATTCGCGCAACGCGTCCTCGACGGCGGCGATCATCTGGGTGCGCCGGCGTTGCGCGCCGACATAGGCGGCGGCCGGGATGAAGGCGCCGGGCAGCAGGCGACGGCGGGACAACTGGCCGTAATCACCGGGGCGCTCGCGCAACCAGGACGCGTGGATCGAGTATGCCTCGCTCGTCAGGATGACGCGGTTGACGGCGGCGAACTCAACGAGCGACGGGAGCGTGACGGTGCGGACGGTTGCGCCCTCGGTTTCCAGCACGCGCGCGACCTCCTCCAGCGCCGCCGCGACATCGGGGTGCGCCGGGAGGTCGGTCGCGTGGAAGTGGCGGATGAAACCGATGCGCATTCCCTTGACGCCGCGGCTGATCTCGCGGCCGAAGTCGCGCGCGGTACTGGGCGCGCTCGCGGGATCGGCGGAGTCGTGGCCGGCGATCACGTCGAGCAGCAAGGCGTTGTCGGCGACGGTGCGCGTCATCGGGCCGACATGGTCGAGGGTGTACGACAGCGGGAACACGCCACGGCGCGAGACGAGGCCGTAGGTGGGTTTCAGGCCGACGATGCCGCAGCAGCTCGCCGGGTTGCGGACCGAGCCACCAGTGTCGGTACCGAGCGCGAGCGGGAACAGGCCAGCGGCGACGCCGACACCAGCGCCGGAGGAGGAGCCGCCAGGATGATGGTCCGGGTTCCACGGATTGCGCGCCGGCGGGAACGGCAGGTCGAAGCTGGGGCCGCCGGTGGCGAATTCGTGCGTGGACAGCTTGCCCAGCACGATGGCGCCGGCCTCGCGCAGCCGCGCGACCACGACGGCGTCGGCCATCGCGACGTTGTCGAGCAGGATCTTCGAATGGCACGTCGTCGGCAGGCCGGCGACGTCGATGATGTCCTTGATGCCGATCGGAACGCCGTGCAGCTTGCCGCGCATACGTCCGTTCGCGATTTCGGTCTCGGCGGCGCGCGCGGCGTCGAGTGCCGCGTCGGCGTCGAGGCGGATGAAGGCGTGCAACGTCGGGTCGAGCTGCTC
This sequence comes from Acetobacteraceae bacterium, assembly GCA_039938035.1. Taxonomy (GTDB): domain Bacteria; phylum Pseudomonadota; class Alphaproteobacteria; order Acetobacterales; family Acetobacteraceae; genus DATFDN01. The sequence goes on from JBDTFI010000149.1 coordinate 10,892, forward strand.
GATGCGCGCAAGCAACGCGCGGGTGAGTTCGACCGGGGAGATGTCGCGCCGGGCGATCGCCTGGGCGGCGTCGGTCGCGGAAAGCCAGTGCAACGCGGTCACAGGCCGATTCCCGCGCGCATCGGCGGCCAGGGTTCGGCGGCCGGGGATTCAGGAACGTGGATGGCGCCGGTGGTGGCGAGTGCCTGCGCGACGGCGGCGGCGACGTCGTCGGGAAAGTCGGCGAGGGCCTTGTCGAGGCCGGCCGATTTGGCGAGCGCGGCGATCAGGTCTTTGTCCATGAGGGGTCTCCGGTGGTCACACCAACCCCGCGGCGAGGTTGACGCTCAGCGCGAAGATGATCGTATTGAACAGGAAGCTCAACAGGCCATGCACGGTCGCGAGGCGGCGGAATTTTCGCGACGTGATCTGCACGTCCGAGACCTGGAACGTCATGCCGAGGACGAGCGCGAAATAGGTGAAGTCGAGGTAGTCCGGATCGTCCTTGCCGGGAAACTGCAAGCCGCCGTCGAACTCGTCGCCGCCCGTCCTTGTGTAGAACTCGTGCGCGTAGCGGAAGGCGAAAGTTGTGTGGACCATCAGCCATGACGCGAGCAGGGTGACCACGACCAGGGCGATGTGCAAGCTGCGATTCGGGCCGTGGACGTCCTTGATCGCGGCGAACTCGCCGAGCGTCGCGACAAGGCTGAACACGACGGCGGCGATGGTGAGGGAGAAGATCGTCCACTCGCCCTCCTGCTGGCGGGCCGCGTCGATCGCCATGCGCGAGCGCCGTTCGGTGGCGAACACAAAAATGGCGCCGCCGAGATAGACGAGCACGCCGATGTCCCAGGCGAGGACCGCGTGCGTCCGCGTGGGGAGCGCATGGCCGAGAAACACCCAGGCCAGCACGCCGCAGATCACGCCCGTCCACAGGTGCGGGCGCGCGATGGAGACACGCCAGATCCAGGGCGCGTGCCTAGTCAAGTGTCGCCAGCATTCCGGCGAGCAGCTTGCCGCGCGTGGCCAGGCTGTCGACGACGATGTGCTCCTCCAGCGTGTGCGCGCCGGCGCCTTGCACGCCGAGCCCGTCGAGCGTCGCGATCCCCATCGCGCCGGTGAAGTTGCCGTCGGAACCGCCGCCGGAACTTTGCGCTCGGATGTCGAAGCCGAGCGAGCGCGCGATGGCGCGCGCGCGATCGTAGAGCGCCATGCCGCGGGCGTCGGGCTCCCACACCGGGCGGGTGACGCCGCGGGTCACCCGGAACTGGGTGTCGTTGGAGGCGGCGCGCAACGCCAACATGCGTTCGACGCCGCGATCGAGGTCCTCCTGGCGCTTGGCCATCGACAGCGCCTCCCCCGTGCAGGTGGTGGAGACGCAGTTGACCCAAAGGCCTCCGTGCAGGACGCCGACGCTGAAGGTGCAATCCTCCGTCGTCATGTCCTCGATCTCGATAATCTTGCGCGCCATCTCCTTGATCGCGGAGCGGCCCTCGGCGAGGCGGGCGCCGGCGTGGCTCGGCCGGCCGGTGGCTTCGAGGTTGAAGCGGGCGATGGCGTAGCGGCCGGTGACGACGCCGCCGTCGGGGCGGGCGGGTTCGGGGACCAGCACGTAGCGGTGGCGCGCCGCCTCCGCCTCGATCAGGTCGCGGGTGGACGGGCTGCCGACCTCCTCATCGCTGGTGAGCAGGAATGTGACCGGCAAGCGTGTCGCGATGGCCGCCCGGGCGAGCTGGCGCAGGGCTTCGAGGGCGATGTAGTCGCCGCCCTTCATGTCGAGAATCCCCGGTCCGTACGCGAGGTCGTTCTCACGGCGGAATGGGAGCTGCGCGAGGGTGCCGATCGGGTGGACGGTGTCGAGATGGCCCATGACGACGATGCCGGGCACGTTCGGGGTCGCGTGCGGGAAGCTCGCGCGCACGCAGTCGCCACGTCCCATGCGCCCGGCGATCCGCTCGACGCGGGCGCCGGCGATGACGAGGTCACGCGAGGCGATGTCCATCATGCGGTTGACGGCGGCGGCATCGAAGGTCGGGCTTTCGCAGGCGACCCAGGTGGCGAGGCCGGCGAGCATGGCGTCGGAGTCGAAGGGGAGTGCGTTCCAGTCCAATGGGGTATCCTCGGCGGGATCGGCGGCATGGTCGCAGCAAACGGCGGGCGGGGGAACCCGGACGCGCTATGGGGGACAGCCGATCGGGAGCTGGTGCTCGCGACAAGGAACCGAGATTCGCACCGGACTTCTGCACGCGCTAAGTTGTTGTCCCTCTTGAGGTCAGAACGGTGGTGCAGAATTCTTGCAGACCGTGTGAAAACGCAGAAACGTGCGGGCGGCACGCAAGATTGAGTCCCAGACGAACAGCGCCCCGCAAGCCTGTGTCGCCTGGAAACGCCGCTCGATTCAAAACATGCTCATTGCCGTTACGGCATGGAGTTTTCACACAGTCTGCTATTTATGCACGCTGTTTGACAGAGACGGGACGGCGCGCAAGAAGTGATGCAATCCAAAGAGGGAAGTGTGCCGAGACAATCTATCGGCAGCCGCTTCATCTGACGTTCCAAGGTAGCCAACGGTCCGCCATCCGATGCTCCAGGGCTAATGAGGTCGCTATGCTCGATGGGGTAATGCTGCTGTGGTTCGTGCTCGCGGCCATTGCGTTGCTGTTCGTCGCCATCGACATCCGCACCACCCCGGAATCACCGGTGCTCAAGTGGGGCTTCGTGCTGCTCACTGCTTACACCGGCGTGGTCGGTGCCTTCCTCTACGTTTTCGGCTGCCGCGAGCCGCTACCCGGACTGCACGAGCAATACGTCGCGGCGCGTTGGCGCCAGACCTTGGGATCGACTATGCATTGTGTCGCTGGCGACGGCGTCGGCATCCTCGCCGGCGCTGTGCTCGCGCGCGTCTTCGGCATCGGCGGCTTGCCCGAGGTCGCTCTCGAATACGCACTTGGTTTCGCCTTCGGCTGGACGGTGTTCCAAGCGCTGTTCATGCGCGACATGGTCGGCGGCTCCTACATTCGCTCGCTCACCAGCACCTTCATCCCCGAACTGCTGTCCATGAACCTGCTGATGGCTGGCATGGTGCCCACGATGATGATCCTGAAGACGCTGCTCGGCAGCGGCGCCGACCCGACAACAGCGGCGTTTTGGTTCGTCATGTCGATGGCGCTGTTGGTCGGTTTCATCGTCGCCTACCCGATCAACTGGTGGCTCGTCCGTTACCATCTGAAGCACGGAATGATGACGGTGCGTCCCGCTACCGCCGTGCCGGTCGCTGCGATGGCCGGACACGGCGGCCACACCACACACGCCGACATGGCCGCGACGCACGCAATACCGGCCATGCCCATGGGTCACGAGGCGAGTCCACGGCCCCCCATCGCTGTCATGGCCATACTCTCGTTTGTCGCACTTGCGGCTGGACTAGTGATCGCCTCGATCGCCGCACCCATGTAAGGCAAGTTATGATCCGATATCGCATCGGAGTGGCGCCCGCTGTGCATCAGATTGTCGTGTCAGAAAAACCCAACCGGATCAGCAAGGCCACCGTGGACATATGATCGCTGTTCTTAACTCAATCGAAAGTCACACCGGTCGTCGCCGCGAACAAGCGTCTTGGTCCGGGCGAGCTTCTCATGGGTTAACTCGGCAAGCGCATAGTCGAGATTACACCAGGACGCGGAACAGAGATCGACGGCGCCCTGCCCACGGAAATAATCCGCGATTGGGCACCGGACAACGTCGAAAGCGGTTCCACTGTCGGCGGCAACGGTCTCGATGAGATACCCAGGAGCATTGAACGGAAAGCGTAAGGAGACATCACGTTGATGGTCGCCATGCTTGGCAACGGCGAAGGCGAGCGCCGTCTTCTTGCCGGGCGTCACATAAGCCAGCCCTAGGGCGATAATCGACCAGAGTCGCTAGACCCTCCAGGCCGCATCCGCGACGAGCTCGATCGCATATTCCCGGTCGGTATCGACAGCCAAGAGAGCGTTGAAGAATGACATTGTAAAGCAGGCCAACCGGACGTTCATCCTGCTCCCGATTGTCGGCTCCGATCGCAACTTCCCTACGCTCTCGGCATATTGGACCCAAGCGGCGCCTAGGAGGTCGTTTACGTTGGTGCGCGTGAAGCGACCCCGGTCTGGTGAGTTCCGTGCGCGATTGCGACCGACCAGGGCCTGACGTGCTGCGCGTGCCGCCAGCGGGCGATATATAAACTGCACATAGTCCATCTACACCATCCGTTCGGCGTGAAGGCACTCCTAGCAGGCTGCGGAAATACGCACGAATGTCGAGAGTTTTCGGGGTCTGCCAGGATTCGGCAGGCGTTCGGCGCGTCGTTTCGTGGATTTCTGCTGGGCTGGCGGGCGAGACTCATGACGCGGGAC
>JBDTFI010000150.1:0-3862 GCA_039938035.1 Acetobacteraceae bacterium
GCGATGCCCTTGGGGATCGCCATGTACTGGGCGTCGGTGACGAAGTGGAAGCCCTTCAGCGTGGTGATCGCGGCTTCCTTCGGCACCACGCCAAGCGCGCGCGGGTTGATGTCCCAGCCGACATGGCTCGCGATCATGTCGCGCGAACCCTCCGCCAATTCCTTCATCGTCGCGGTGGTGCCGGTGGGGTAGTATTCGATGTTCTTGCCGAGTTCGGCGAGGTAGCTCCAGGTCTTCGACCAGCCGTTGACCGGATCCTTCGGATCGCTGTCGCCGAGGATGTAAGGCATCCCCATCATGAACACCCGTCCGGGGCCGGAATTGGCGGGGCGCGCGTAGAAGAAGCGGTTCTTGTTGGCCTTCGTGTAGGCGAGCAGGTCCTCGGCGGTCTTCGGCGGCTGCTTCACCCGGGCGGGCATGTATTCGAGCAGCGGGCCCCCCGGGCAGAACACGACGCAGACCGCCTGGCCCTGGGCGAGCTTCTGCATGTCCCAGGCGGCGGGCAACAGAAGCGGCTGGAGATCGGGCAGGCTGGCGGCGTGATCGGGGTACAACTTGGTCCAGATGCCCAGGTCGACGCCGTTGGAGACGATGTCGACGCCGCCGAGCACGAGGTCGATGTCGAGGCGTCCGGCATCCTGCTGCGCCTTCAGCTTGCCCGGCAGCTCCGGCGCCGGCGCCTGGCTGAAATTGATGCGCGAAACCAGCTTCGGGTTGGCGCGCTGGTAGTCCTGCATCGCGCGCTGGGTGAGCTGGAGCTGGCCACCGACATCGACGGCGTTCAGCGTCAGCGGCGATGCGGGCGGCGTCACCGCGCCTCGCGCGTGGCCACCGGCGGCTCCTATCGCGGCCATGCCGGCCATTCCGCCGAGCAGCGTGCGCCGCGTGGTGTCGATCCTTGGCATGGCGTTCTCCCGGTTGTTGTGGTATCGCTACCATGCGGACTCCCGCGTGGCAATGGAGGATCGGTGGGAAGCGGGCGGGGCGCGACGGGAGGGGTGCGGATCGCCGACGTGGCGGCGGCGGCGGGCGTCGCGCCGATGACCGTCTCGCGGGTGATCAACACGCCCGAGCGGGTCACCGCCGAGACCGCCGCACGGGTGCGCGCGGCGATCGCGCGGCTCGGCTACGTGCCGAACCTCGTTGCCGGCGGGTTGTCGTCGCGCCGGTCGCGGATCATCGCGGCCATCGTGCCGACCATCGCGCACCCGATGTTCACCGCGCTGGTGGACAGTTTCACCGAGACGCTGCGCGACGCGGGCTATCAGGTGATGCTCTCGCTGAGCGGCTATGCGGCCGGGCGAGAGGACGAACTGGTGCGCGCCCTGCTGGGCCGCCGGCCGGACGGCATCCTGCTGACCGGGGCGGAGCATGGCCCGGCCACGCGGCAGATGCTGGCCGAAGCCGCGATCCCGGTGGTGGAGATCTTCGACACGGGGGCGCCGATCGACATGCTGGTGGGGTTCGATCACGCCGCGATCGGCGCCGCGGTCGCCACCTATTTCCTCGAAAAAACGCACAAGCGGTTCGCGGTGTTCGCCGCCGGCGACACGCGGGCGCTGGCGCGCAGGCGGGGCTTCGCCGAGCGCGTTGCGCGCGCGGGCGGCGTGCTGATCGGCGATCCGATCGTGGGGGCGCCGAGCACGATCGCCGCCGGGCGGGACGCGCTGCGCGCGCTGCTGCCCTCGCTAAAGGAGCGCACGGCGCTGTTTTGCAGCTCCGACCTGCTGGCGTTCGGCGCGATCGTGGAGGCGGGCGTGCATGGGGTGGACGTGCCCGGCCGGCTCGCCGTCTGCGGCTTCGGCGATTTCGAGTTGGGCGCGGCGAGCGAGCCGGCGTTCACCACCGTCACCGTCGAGGCGGGCCGGATCGGGCGGGACGCGGCGGAGATGCTGCTGGCGCGGCTGCGCGGCGCATCCCCGGCGGTGGCCGATGTGGTGCATGTCCCGTTCCGCATCGTCGAACGAGCCTCGACGTGAGTGGGGCTTGCGGGTTCGCCGCGCCTGGGAGAGACACGAGGGAATGAACCTGGAGACGCGATGATGGGAAGCCCAACGGAGAGCATCGAGGCGGGCGGGCTGACGGTCGCGCGGGTTCTGTACGAATTCGTCAACGAGGAGGCGATCCCCGGGACCGGGGTGGAGCCGGAGGCGTTCTGGCGCGGGTTCGCCGCCCTGCTGCGGGAGCTGGCGCCGCGCAACCGCGCGCTGCTCGATCGGCGGGATGCGTTGCAGGCGCGGATCGACGCCTGGCACGCCGAGCGGCGCGGCAAGGATATCGACGCCGCCGAATACCAGGCGTTCCTGCGCGAGATCGGCTATCTGGTGGACGAGCCGGCGAGTGTCGCGGTGACGACGGAGAACGTGGACGCGGAGATCGCGCGCATCGCCGGGCCGCAGCTGGTCGTTCCGGTGACGAATGCGCGTTACGCGCTGAACGCGGCGAATGCGCGCTGGGGGAGCTTGTACGACGCGCTGTACGGGACCGACGCGATCCCGGGGCCGCGCGGCGGTGAGTACGACAAGGCGCGCGGGGCGAAGGTGGTGGCGCGCGCGCGCGCGTTCCTCGACGAGGCGGTGCCGCTGGCCTCGGGGAGCCACGCGGACGTGCGCAGCTATACGGTCGAGGCTGGCCGGCTGGTGCCGGCGCTGCGCGATCCGGCGCAATTCATGGGCTATCGCGGCGATCCGATGGCGCCGGGCGCGGTGCTGTTGGCGCATCACGGGCTGCTCATCGAGTTGCTGATCGACCGCGCGCACCCGATCGGGCGCGACGACAAGGCGGGGATCGCCGACGTGGTGTTGGAGGCAGCGGTCACCACCATCCAGGATTGCGAGGACTCGATCGCCGCGGTCGATGCCGAGGACAAGGTGGTTGCGTATCGCAACTGGCTCGGCCTGATGACCGGCACCTTGGAGGACACGTTCGAGAAGGGCGGCGCGATGATGACGCGCGCGCTGGCGCCGGATCGCGAATACGCCGCACCGGGCGGCGGGACGGTGACCTTGCCGGGGCGCAGCCTCATGCTGATCCGCAATGTCGGGCATCACATGTACACCGACGCAGTGCGCCTGGACGGGGCGGAAATCCCGGAAGGGATGTTGGACGCGGCGGTGACCTCGCTGATCGCCATGCACGACCTCCGCACTGACGGCCCGATCCGGAACAGCCGCGCGGGCTCGGTCTATATCGTCAAGCCGAAGATGCACGGACCCGACGAGGTCGCCCACACGTCGGCGATCTTCGCCCGCGTCGAGGATGTGCTGGGGCTGGCGCGCAACACCGTGAAGATCGGGATCATGGACGAGGAGCGGCGGACCTCGGCGAATCTCAAGGCGTGCATCGCCGCGGCGACAACGCGGCTGGTGTTCATCAACACCGGGTTCCTCGATCGTACCGGCGACGAAATTCATACGTCGATGGAAGCCGGGCCGATGATCCGCAAGGGCGACATGAAGGCGACGCCGTGGATCCGCGCCTACGAGGATCAGAACGTCGATATCGGGTTGCAATGCGGGCTGCGCGGGCAGGCGCAGATCGGCAAGGGGATGTGGGCGGCGCCGGACCGGATGGCAGAGATGCTGGAACAGAAGATCGGCCATCCGCGTGCCGGGGCGAACACCGCCTGGGTCCCCTCGCCGACGGCTGCGACCTTGCACGCCCTGCACTACCATCAGGTGGACGTGGCGGCGCGGCAAGCGGAACTCGCGGGACGCAAGAGGGCGCCGCTCGGCAATCTGCTGACGATCCCGCTCGCCGATCGGCCGAACTGGTCGGCCGAGGATGTGCAGCTGGAACTGGACAACAACTGCCAGGGGATTCTGGGCTACGTGGTGCGCTGGATCGACCAGGGGGTCGGCTG
>JBDTFI010000151.1:0-4904 GCA_039938035.1 Acetobacteraceae bacterium
TCCTCCAGGTCCGCGACCGGCAGGACGAAGCCGGCGCGTTGAAGCAAGCCGGCGCAGTCGCGGAGTTCGGGGAAGGGCGAAACGCGGGGGGCGGCACCGTCCGACAGGGCAGCCTCGGTTTCCGAGAGGGCGGCGCGCAACTCGGCGAGGGTGCCGAGGGCGGGCACACTCGCGAGGAACAACCCGTCCGGGGTCATCGCCTGGCGGATCTGGATCAGCGCGCCCGGCAGGTCGTTGACCCAGTGGAGCGACAGGTTCGCGACCACGAGATCGAAGCTGGCCGGGCCGAACGGCAGGAACTCCTCATCGGCGGCGACGGCGAGGCCTCGGTTCAACGCCGCCATCGCGGGCGAAAGGTCCATGCTGACCGTCGCGATCCCCCTGGCGCGCAGCAGGGGCGCGACCACGCCGCGGCCGCCGATGTCGAGTGCCGCGGCGAACCGGCGGGTCGTGTCCTCCAGCCGATCGAGCAGGCGATCGGTGGTGTCGCGCAAGATTTCGGCGACCAGCCCGACATGGGGCGCCGCGCGGTCGCGATGACGCCGCACGGCGCGTCGATCGAACACCTCCATGCCGTCGCCGATCCGCGTTGCCAAACCTTCCTCCTCGCGCATAGTCTCGGAGCACGTTCTTCCGCCGTGAAGCCAGGACGGAGAAAATCATGAACGCCATCGACATCAAGCCCGCGCGGGCCGCCGCCGTTGCCGCCACCATCGACCGCATTCGCGCCATCGAGCGTGCCCAGGGCGTCACCCGGGCCTCGCTCGACGCCATCAAGGCCGAGATGATGCGCCTCGCCGCGCAGGAGCACCTGTTCCCCTCCGCCGCCTACCCGCCGCCGCCGGCGGGGGAGACCGGCGCCAATCGCTATCTGCTCCAGGAAGACCCGGATGACCGCTTCGCGCTTTACCTCAACGCACTGAACCCGGGCAACGAGACCAAGCCGCACGATCACACCACCTGGGCCGTGGTGGTCGCGGTGGAAGGCCAGGAGCTGAACAAGGTCTACCGGCGCACCGACGACGGCGCCGATCCGGACAAATGCAGCCTGGTGGTGGACCACGAGATCATGGTCGAGCCGGGCAGCGGCATCGCCCTGATGCCGGAGGATATCCACTCGATCCACACCACCGGCGGCGTGCCGACGCGGCATTTGCACATGTATGGTCTCGCGCTGGAGGTGCTCGACGGACGCCGGGGTTTTGATCCGGAGACCGGCGGGATCGTCCTCTACAACAAGAACTTCATGGCGCCGCTGGCAATTCCACGCGCATAATCGGGTCCATGAAACGGATCGATGCCGCCACGCTGCGCGGCTGGCTGACCGACGGGCGCGAGCTGGCCCTGCTGGATGCGCGGGAAGAAGGCGAGTTCGGCGCCTCGCATTTGTTCTGGGCGGTGCCGTGCCCGTTGTCGCAGCGCGAGGTGCGCGCGCGTGCCCTGTTGCCCCGGCGCGGGGTCCGGATCGTCTGCGTCGATGCCGGGGATGGCGTCGCCGAGCGCCTCGCCGCCTGGCTGGAGGGTGACGGCTGTACCGACGTGCATGTGCTCGACGGCGGCACCAAGGCGTGGGAAGCGGCCGGCGGCGTGCTGTTCAGCGGCATCAACGTGCCGTCCAAGGCGTTCGGCGAATGGGTGGAGCACCATTACGGCACCGAGAGCGTCGATGCCCCGGTCCTGAAATCCTGGATCGACGAGGGCCGCAAGATGGTGGTCCTCGACAGCCGCACGCATGACGAGTTCGTCCGTATGTCGATCCCCACCGGGATCAGCGTGCCGGGTGGGGAACTGGCGTATCGAATCGGCGACCTCGCGCCCGACCCGGATACCCTGGTCGTGGTGAACTGCGCCGGGCGCACCCGCAGCATCATGGGCGCCGAGAGCCTGCGCCGCGCCGGCATCCCGAACCGGGTGGTGGCGCTGCGCAACGGCACGATGGGCTGGGAGCTGGCGGGCCTGACCTGCGACCGGGGCCGTTCCGAGGCGTATGCGCCGGGCACGCCGCGCACCGCCGCTTTGGCGCTCGAACGCGCCAGCCGCTTCGCCGAGGAATCAGGCGTGGGCGTGATCGGCCCGCTTGACCTCGCCCGCTTCGAGGAGGACGGCGCCCGCACCCTCTATCTGCTCGACGTGCGCGACCCGACGGAGTTCCGCACCGGGCACCGGCCAGGCAGCCGGAGCGCACCGGGGGGGCAGCTGGTGCAGGCGACCGATCAGTGGATCGGGGTGCGCAACGCAAGGATCGTGCTGCTCGATGACGAGGGGGTGCGTGCGCGCATGACGGGGGCGTGGCTGCGTCAGATGGGCCATCGGGACGTGTTCGTGGTGGACGGCGGCCTCGATGAGGTGCGCGGGTCCGGGCGGACGCTCGCGCCGATCCCCGAGATGGACGCGTTCGCCAAACTGATCGACGTCGCGGCGCTGGCCGCGCGGCTGGATGCGGGGGACGTCCGCGTGATCGACCTCGTCCGCAGCGTGGATTACCGCGACGGCCATATTCCGGGCGCGCTCTGGGGAGTGCGGACCCGTCTCGATGCGGTTCAAGACCGGCTCGCCGATGCACGGCTGGTTGTGGCGACCTCGCCCGATGGGCGGGTGGCCCGGCTTGCACTGGCCGAATTGGCGGAGCTAACCGGCGGCGAGGTGGCCGCGCTCGACGGCGGCACGGCGGCGTGGCGCGCCGCCGGCAAGCCCCTGGCGAAGGACCGGATGGATCCGCCGGATGCGGCCTGCGTCGATGTCTATCTCCGCCCCTATGATCGCAACAGCGGCGTCGAGGAGGCGATGCGTGCCTATCTCGCCTGGGAGATCGACCTGGTCCACGAGATCGCCCGCGACGGGACCGTGCGGTTCGGCGTTGCCCTCTGACCCGGCGGTGCTCGCCTGGGCGCGCCCGCTGCGCTGGGCGAGCCACGCGGCGCTCGATCTGCTGTTGCCGCCCGCCTGCATCGCGTGCGATGGCCCGGTGGACGCGCCCGGTTTGCTGTGTCCGGCGTGCTTCCGCGCCGCCGGCTTCATCACCGCGCCCTGCTGTGTGATCTGCGGCGCCCCGTTCGACGCCGGTCCGCTAGCCGGCGCCGAGGGGCTGTGCCGGAGCTGCCATATCGCCCCGCCCGACTTCGACCGCGCCCGGGCGGCTTTGCGCTATGACGGCGGGGCGCGGCGGCTGATCCTGCCGTTCAAGCACGGCGACCGGGTGGAACTGGCCAGGGCCCTGGCGCCGATGATGGCGCGGGCCGGGGCGGCGCTGCTGGCGCGGGCCGAGTTGCTGGTGCCGGTGCCGTTGCATCGCTGGCGGTTGTTCCGACGGCGCTATAACCAGGCCGCGGTGCTCGCCCATGCGCTGACGCGGATCAGCCGGGTTCCGAACCTTCCCGACGGGTTGGCGCGAACCCGGCGCACTGCCTCGCTCGGTGGCAAGGGCGCCGCCGCCCGGCGGGCGGAGGTGGACGGCGTGTTCGCCGTCCGGCCACAGCGGCGCGAGCGCATAGAGGGCCGGCGCATCCTGCTGATCGATGACGTGGTGACCTCGGGGGCGACGGCCAGCGCCTGCGCGCGGGCGCTGAAGGCGGCGGGAGCGGCGAGCGTCGACGTGCTGGCGGCGGCGCGCGTGCCGAACCCGCGGGCGTAGCTTGCGCAACGGGCACCGCACTCCGAAATAAGTGTGGGATGACGAAGGAGACGGATTTGGCCGAGGTGGAAATCTACACCCAGCCTTGGTGCTCGTATTGCGCGCGCGCCAAGCGGCTGCTCGACGCGAAGGGTGTCGCCTTCCGCGAGATCGAGGCGCCGCATGGCACGCCGGAGCGCGCGGAGGCGGCGCGGCGCTCGGGCGGGCAGAGCACGGTGCCGCAGATCTTCATCGACGGCTGCTATGTCGGTGGATGCGACGAACTGATGGCGCTCGACGGCGCGGGCAAGCTGGACGCGATGCTGAAGGCGGCCTAAACGGTGATCCATTACCAGTTGCGATGCGGCCAGGATCACGAGTTCGACGGCTGGTTCAAGGACAGCGCGGCGTTCGACAAGCAGGCCGAGCGGGGTCTGGTCGCGTGTCCGACCTGCGGGGACGTGAAGGTCGCGCGGGCGATGATGGCGCCCGCCGTAGCGACCCGTGCTGCGGAGCCGCGACGCCCGCCGCCGCCGGTTCCCGCCACGGACGGCGCCAAAACGGGCGCGGTCGCCGGGCCGATGCCTGACCACATGCGGGCGATGCTCCAACGGATGCGCGCCGAGGTCGAGAAGAACTGCGACAACGTCGGCGAGCGGTTCGCCGAGGAGGCACTGCGCATCCATCATGGTGAGGCCGAGCCTCGCGCGATCTATGGCGATGCGACGCCGGAGCAGGCCGAAGGGCTCGCCGACGAAGGCGTCCGCGTTACCCGCATCCCGTGGGTTCCCCGGGCCGAGGGGTGAGGGGTCTACCGTCGGGCGGCCATCATGTAGTTGACCGAGGTGGCGCCGCCCGTGCGCCATTGCCCGCTCCGCGGATCGAGGCCCAGCCCGGTCAGGTCGCTCACCCGCAGCCCCGCGAGGCGTAGCGCGGTGGCGAGTTCGGTGGGGGTCAGGAAGCGGCGCCAGTCATGGGTTCCGACCGGCAGCCAGCGGAGGAGGTACTCGGCAGCGAGTTTGGCGGCGGCGAACGACAGCGTCGTCCGGTTCAGCGTGGACAGCACGACCAGCCCGCCCGGCTCCAGCAAGCCGGCCAGGGTTCTCAGGAACAGCGCCGGGTCGGGGACGTGCTCGATCACCTCGAGCGCGGTGACGATCGGGAACTGCGCGCCTTCGGCGAGGAAGTCCTCGGGCGCGGCGACGCGATAGGCGAGCGGCAATTCCTTGCCGGCGGCGTGCACCGCGGCGGCGGCGATCGCGTCGGGGGCGGCGTCGATCCCCATTACGTTGAA
>JBDTFI010000152.1:0-14897 GCA_039938035.1 Acetobacteraceae bacterium
CGCATTCGGCGGCGAGATCGAACGTCCGCAACGTGTTGGTGATCGCCGGGCTGAACCAGCCGCGCAACTTGCGACCCAGCAGGCGCTGGTGGATGTCCTGGCACTCCAGCATCGCCGCCCGCTCCTCTGCTTCGGAGAAATCCCAGTGGTAGCGGGTGTTGTAGATGCCGTGCGCCATCAACTCCCAGCCACGCGCCTCCATCGCTTCGAGGATGGCCGGATAGTGCTCGATCACCGCGAGGTTCAGGCTGGCGGTGCAACGCAGACCGAGCGCGTCGATGACGTCGAACAGCCGCCACAGTCCGACCCGGTTGCCCCAGTCGCGGCTCGCATAGCCCGCCACATCCGGATGCGGCGCGCGCGGCCAGGGGTCGCGGGTGCGGACGAATGCCGGGAGATATTCGTAGTGCTCGATGTTCGGCACGACCCACAAGGCAACCCGCGCGCCGTCGGGCCAGGCGAGGCGCGGCCGATGCGTGATCGGCGAGTAGGCGACGATGTCAGGCTCCATGCCGACCTCCGTGAGGATTTGCCGCCCGAACGGATCGAAACGCCAGCAGTTTACGCCGCCCGACGTCCCAGCAAGGTGCGCAACGCGCCGGCCAGGGTCGCGGGATCGAACGGCTTGGCGATGAAGGCGTACGCCTCGCTCGCCTCGCCCAGGGCGCCGGCCGCATAGCCGGAGGTGAGAAGCACGGGAAGGCCGGGCCGCAGCTGGCGCGCGGCGGCGGCGAGATCAGCGCCGTTGAGGCCCCCCGGCATCACCACGTCGCTCAGCAGCAGGTCGACTTCGGCGCCCCCGCGCAGCACCGCGAGGCCCTGCCGCCCATCGCACGCCACCAGCACGGTGTGCCCCAGCGCCCGCAGCACCTCGATGCCCGCGGCGCGCACGTCGGCATCGTCCTCGACGTAGAGGACCCGCGCGGGCTTCACCTCGCCCGACCCGACAAAGGGCGTTGGAATCACGGCCTCCGCCGGTCGGGGTCCGGCCTCGCGCGGCAAAAACAGACGGACGGTCGTGCCGGCGCCGGGCACGCTTTCGATACGCACGGCCCCACCCGACTGAGTGACGAAGCCATGCACCATCGAGAGGCCCAGGCCCGACCCCCTGCCGACCGTCTTGGTCGTGAAAAACGGCTCAAAGGCGCGCGCCTGGACCTCGGGCGTCATCCCCGGACCGACGTCACCGACCCGCACGACGACGTAATCCCCGGGGGAAATATCGCCGCTCTCCACACGGACGTTCTCGACCGCGAGAATCACACGCCCGCCCGCCGCATCCGGTGCCTCCGCCATCGCGTCGCGCGCATTGACGACCAGATTCATCACCGCGGTCTGGAACTGCGCGGCATCCACCTTGGCCAGCCACAGGTCCGGCGCGATCTCGACCAGGAGTTCGACCGTCTCCCCGACCGTTCGCGTCAGCAATTCCGTCGTCTCGGTCAGCAGCACTCCGAGATCCACGATCGACGGGCGAAGCGTCTGACGGCGGGAGAAGGCGAGCAACTGGCTCGTCAGCTCCGCGCCGCGCATGGCCGCGCGCAGCGCCGTACGGGAAAGCGCCTGCACCTTCTCCTCCGAGGAGCGGCGCTGAATCAGCTCCAGGCTGGAAATCACCGCCGTGAGCAGGTTGTTGAAATCGTGCGCCACCCCGCCGGTCAGCTGGCCGACCGCCTCCATCTTCAGCGCCTGGCGGAGCTGCTCCTCCAGGTTGGTCCGCTCGGTGAGGTCGCGCGCCGTCGAGAGGATAAGGGGCTGCGCCCCGGCTTCGTCCTCAACGGGCACGAACACCACGTCGATCGCGCGGGTCCGTCCGGCCAGGGTGCGGCGGACGTGATAGCGCTGCGGGCTGCCGCTCCGTGCCGCCTCGTCGAGATGGTGCAGCGGCAGGACGGCCTGTTCGGCGCCCAGGATGTCTTCCACGCGGCGCCCAATGACCTCCGTGCGGGGCAGCCCATAGGCGGCGGCGCAGGCGGCATTGAGATCGACGTAGCGGAAGCCGCCCTGCGCATCGCGGCGGAACAAGCTCAGCCAGTCGAGCGAATTGTCGAAGAACGCCTGCATCCGCGCCCGCGTCGCGGCAAGCTCGCGGGTGCGGGTCTCCGTCTCCTGCTCCAGACGCTCGTTGCTGGCGCGCAGTGCCGCCTCGATGCGCCGGCGCTCCGTGGTGTCGCGCCAAGAGACCGCCGTATGTCCGTTGGGCAACGGGCTCACCCGCTCCCACTGCCAACGATGACTCCTGGGCGATAGCAGCTCGAACTCGGTGACGCGGCGCGAGCGGACCGCCTGGCGTAGATGCTCGCCGAACGGCGTATCCACGACCTGCGGGAACAGGTCCCACAGACACCGTCCGATTACCTGCTCCGATGTCATTCCCCAGAAGACCAGGGCCGGATGATTGACATAGGTGACGCGCAGCTCCGGGTCGAGCGTGTAGAACGGATCGGGAATAGCGTCGAGGACCGCCACACTCACGTCGACTTCCAATTCTGGCGGATTGATCCGTTGGCCTACGACACGAACTCCAGCAAGGCCGCGTTGATCGCGTCGGCCGCCTCGTATGGCGTCCAATGACCCGCCCCGCCGATAACCCGGAAATCAATATCGCGTTGGAAGCGACGCAAGGTCTCGGCGCGCTCGGCGATGTGGGGGAAGGCGAAGGGGTCGCGCTCTCCCCAGACGCCGTAAAGGCGCGCGCGAACGTCGGCCAGCGCCAGCAGCAGCGAGTCCGACGACGGGACGGCGCCGGCGCGAAGGCGCGCGCGGCGGAGGTTCTCGATCTGCACGTCCACGGCGAGGTCGTCCACCTTGTCCGGATCGCCGATCATCATCGCCCCGACATTGTGGCGAAACACCGACCGCGTCGCGGCCTCGTCCATCCCCGGCTCCAGCCGGCGAAGCCGCACCGAAGGGCGGGACGGCGGCAACGCCATGCCGCCGGCGCCGAGAAGGACGAGTTTGGCGACCTGGGAGCGGCACGCCGCGAGGTGGCCGGCGATGATGCCGCCGAAGGAGAAGCCCGCGACGCTGACTGGATCGTCGCCGGCGAGCAGCGTGTCGAGGCCGCTCGACAGAATCCGCGCCAGGGTGGCCGGCGACCAGGGCTCGGGCGGCATCTCGGAGTCGCCATAACCGGGCATGTCGGGAACGATCACCCGGACATGGCGCGACAGCGGGATCACGTTGCGTATCCAGTGCGTCCAGGAGCCGGCGTCGCCGTGCAGCAGCACGAGCGCCGGCCCGGCGCCCCAGATGCGCCAGACCATCGAGCCGTCTCCGCAAGGCGTCGTCCGTCTGCTCGCGCGGCGTTCAATCTCGTCTCTAGTACCCGGGCTCAATGGAGAGCGAAACGTGGTCTTCGTCATCGCGAGCCGCCGCTTGGCGGCGTGGCGATCCAGGCGGACGGTGCCGTGCTGCGGGCCTGGACTGCTTCGTCGCGTCGCTTCTCGCAATGACGAGCACGCATGACACGACGACTCACGCTCCAGTGGCAGCGGGTACTAATGGGCATCGGCCCAGGTCAGCCCGACGCCGGTCTCCACCACCAGCGGCACCGCAAGCTTCGCCGCACCTTCCATCACCTGCCGGGCAACCACCGCCAGCGCCTCCGCCTCCGCCGCCGGGGCCTCGAACAGCAATTCGTCGTGCACCTGGAGTAGCAGGCTGGCGGTGAGACCCGCCTCGTGGAGCGCGCGCGGCAGGCGGACCATCGCGCGCTTGATGATGTCGGCGGCCCCGCCTTGCAGCGGGGCGTTGATCGCCTGTCGCTCCGCGTAGCCGCGCTTCGGGCCGGCTTTCTCGGCGATGCCGGGCACCCAGCACCGCCGGCCGAACGGGGTGGTGACGTAGCCGTGGATGCGCGCCTCTTCCTTGGTGCGCTCCATGTAGTCGCGGATGCCGGGGTAGCGGACGAAATAGGCGTCGATGTAGCCGCGCGCCTCGCCGCCACCGATACCGAGCTGGCGGGCCAGGCCGAAGGCGCTGATGCCGTAGATGATGCCGAAATTGATCGCCTTGGCGCGTCTGCGCGTCAGCGGGTCCATCCCCGCCATCGGAATGCCGAACACCTCGCTTGCGGTCCGCGCGTGGATATCCTCGCCGTGGCGGAAACTCTCGCGCAGCGCCGGGATGTCGGCGACATGGGCGAGCAAGCGCAGCTCGATCTGCGAGTAATCCGCGCTCAGCAGCACATGACCCGGCTCGGCGATGAAGGCGCTACGGATGCGCCCGCCCTCCGCGGTGCGGACCGGGATGTTCTGCAAATTGGGGTCGGTCGAGGACAGCCGCCCGGTGGTGGTCGCCGCCATCGCGAAGCTGGTGTGCACGCGCCCGGTGTCGGGGTGGATCTGCTCGACCAGCGCGTCGGCGTAGGTGGATTTCAGCTTCTGAAGCTGACGCCATTCCAGGATACGCGCCGGCAGGGCGTGGCCCTGATCGGCGAGGTCTTGCAGCACCGCCGCATCGGTCCCCCAGGCGCCAGTCTTCATTCGCTTGCCGCCCGGAAAACCCTGCTCGTCGAACAGCACCTCGCCCAGCTGCTTGGGGCTGCCGAGGTTGAAGGGCCGGCCGGCGAGCACATGAATATCGCGTTCGATCACCACCATGCGGCCCTCGAACTCCTTCGACATCGCGCGGAGATCGTCGGCGTCGACCTTGACCCCGGCGCCCTCCATGCGCAGCAGCACCGGGATCAGCCGGCGCTCCATCTGCTCGTACATCGCGAGCGCGCCGGCGAACCGCAGCCGGGGCCGCAGCGCGCACCATAGGCGGAACGCCACGTCGGCGTTCTCGGCGGCATAGGCGCTCGCCCGCTCGATCGGCACGGCTTCAAACGACAGCCGACCACGGCCGGTCCCGGTGGCCTCGTCGAGGCTGATCGGCGTGTGGCCGAGATGCAGGCGCGCCAACTCATCGAGCCCATGCCCGTGCAGCCCGCCCTCCTGCGCGTAGGAGATCAGCATGGCGTCATCGATCGGCGCGGCTTGCGGGAAACCGGCGCGGGCCATGACGATCATGGCGAACTTGGCGTCGTGATGGATTTTCAGGATGGCGGGATCTGTCAGGATCGGCCCCAGCAACGCCACCGCCTCGGCCAGGGCCACCTGATCGGTGAGGCCCACGTGGCCCAGCGGCACATAGCAGGCCCGCCCCGCCTCGGTCGCCAGCGCCACGCCGACCAGACGGGCGCGCATTGGATCGGTGACGCTGTTGGTTCGCGCGTCGATCGCGACGGTACCGGCGGTACGCACCGCCTCCACCCATCGGGCCAGCCGCGCCGCGTCGATGACCGTCTCGTAGGGGCCGAAGCCGGATTGCTCGGCCCGCGCGCCCGTCCGGGGCTGCACCACCAGCCCGAGTTCAGCTTGCAGCGCGCGTCCGGGCGCCGCCGCCTCGGCCGCCGGCGCCTCGTCCTCCAGGCCCATGCGGAGCAGCGTGCTGCGAAATCCCTGGAGCCTGAGAAAGCCGCCGAGCTTGTCCCGATCGAGCGCGCAGGCCGCGAGGCTGTCGAGCGGGGCCGGCAGGGGCGTGTCCTCGCGCAGCCGGACCAGCTCGCGCGACAGCCGTGCCTTGTCGGCGTGCTCGATCAGCGAATCGCGTCGCTTGGACGGCTTCATCCCTTCGGCCGCAGCCAGCACGGCCTCGAGGTCGCCGTACTCGTTCACCAGCTCGGCGGCGCGCTTCGGGCCGATGCCGGGGATGCCGGGCACGTTGTCGGTCGCATCCCCGATGAGCGCCTGCACCTCGATCATCTTCTCGGGCGCGACGCCGAACTTCTCCATGACCTCGGCCGGGCCGATCGGGTTGTACTTGATCGGGTCGAGCATCCCGACGCCAGGCCGGATGAGCTGCATCAGGTCCTTGTCGGAAGAGACGATGGTGACCTGCCAGCCGATTTCGGTGGCGCCCCTCGCATAGGCGGCGATCAGGTCGTCAGCCTCCCAGTCGTCGAGTTCGATGGCCGGCACGCAAAATGCGTCGGTCGCTTCGCGGATCAAGGCGAATTGCGGGATCAGGTCGTCCGGCGGCGGCGGGCGATGCGCCTTGTAGTCGCCGTACATCCGGTTGCGGAACGTCACCCGGCCGGCGTCGAAGATGACGGCGATGTGGGTGCCGACCTGCTCACGCAGCAGCTTGGCCAGCATGTTGGTGAAGCCGAACACTGCGTTGACCGGGGTGCCGTCCGGGCGCGACATCGGCGGCAGCGCGTGGAAGGCGCGGAAGACGAACCCCGATCCGTCGATCAGGAGAAGATGCGGCGGCGCGACCGGCGCCTCGACCGTCTCCGCGCCGGAGATGTTAATGTCCTGCGGCGTGGCCGGCACCCTCGTTTAACAGGAACAGCCGCGAGCAATACGGGCACATGACCGATTGGTCCTCGATGCGCAGGAACACGCGCGGGTGGCCCAGCGCACCGCCGCCGCCGTCGCAGGCGACGACGCGGTCATCGACATGGATGATCTCGGTCGGTGTCGGGATCACGGCGCCGTCTGGCATGAGCTGGCGATTCCTCTGGTGGCGGGGTTGGGCGCGATGATAGCCATGCCGCTCATGCTTTCCAATCACCCGCGTCCGCCGCCGACGCAAGTGTCCCGCCGCCGGGTTCTCGCCGCGTCGCTGATGGCGGCGTTGCTGCTGGGCGGCTGCGCCGTCCGCCTCGTTCCCGCAGGCACAGCGATCGACACCCCGGCGCGGACCGAAGGGGCATTCGTGATGGAAGACGGCACGAAGCTCGATTACCGCCTCTGGCGCCCGGTCGGGGAACCTCGGGCGGTGATCCTGGCCCTCCACGGCATGAACGACAGCCGCGACGCTTGGGAGGTGCCGGGCCCGGCTTTCGCCGCCGACGGCATCGAGATCATCTCGCCCGACCAGCGCGGCTTCGGCGCGACGGCCGCGCGCGGCTATTGGCCGGGGACGGCAACGCTGATAGCGGACGCCCGCGCGATGGTCGGCCTGGTCCGCGCCGCGCACCCGGAAAGCAAGCTCTACGTGATGGGCGAGAGCATGGGCGGGGCGGTCGCGATCTGCCTCGCCGCTTCGGCGGACCCGCCGCCGATCGACGGCACGATTCTGGTCTCGCCGGCCATCTGGGGGCGCAAGGAGATGAACATCTTCGAGCGCGCCTCGCTGTGGCTGATGGACCGCACGCTGCCGGGCCTGCGCCTGACCGGCTCGATCGTGAAGGTCACGGCGTCGGACAATCGCGCGGCGATCAGACGCCTTTCGACCGACCCGCTGACCCTGCACGCGACCCGCGTGGACGCGATCAAGGGTCTGGTCGATCTGATGGACACGGCACTCGCCGATGCACCCCGAATGCGCGGCCCGACGCTCTTTCTGTATGGTGGCAAGGACGATCTGATCCCCAAGCGCGCCGCCGCCGCCGCATGGGAGCGGCTGCCGATGGGGGCGCGAACGGCGTTCTATCCGGACGCCTACCACCTGATGCTGCGCGACCTCGCGCGCGCCACGCCGATCGGCGACGTGATCGCCTGGATCGACGACCCGGCCGCCCCGCTGCCGTCAGGCGCCGGCGCGCGCGGGCGGCTGTGGCTCACGCAGCAGGGCCAGAAGGAGGCACCGGCGCATCCGCTGCTGGAGGCGGCGCGGTAGGTCTGGCGGCATTCCCACTTGAGTCGAGCAAGGAATTTCCTTACATCGGTGGTGATGATCACGAGCAAGCTGACCAGCAAGGCGCAGACGACGATCCCCCAAGCCGTGCGAACGGCCCTGCATCTGCGCGCGGGGGACGACCTCGCCTATATCATCGAGGGGGATCGGGTCGTCCTGATGCGCCGCTCTTCCGACCCAGGAGACGATCCGTTCAAGACGTTCGCGGAATGGGCCGGCGACGCCGACACGAAGGCCTATGCCGGTCTTTGAGACGTGGGACGTGGTGAAGGTCCCCTTCCCGTACACCAATCGTCCGGTACGGCAGCGCCGTCCGGGACTCGTACTCCGCTCGGGAGAACACGAGGGTATTATTCCTCACCTGCTTTGGGTCCTGATGATCACCAGCAGCGAGAACCGAGGGCCTGGGGACGTTGAAATCTCCGATCTCGTGATTTCGGGCCTGCCCGCTTCTTCCATCGTGAGAACAGCGAAGGTCGCGACGATAGAGGCGTCCGATGCAGACCGGATCGGCCGGCTTCCCGCTCCGGATCGGCTCCAGGTTGCACGCTGCATCCGATCCGCGCTGCGGCGGGCTTGGGAGGGCTAACCCCACTGTGACACCGGCGCCCGTGATCCGCGACAAGGCGCTCGCCCTCGGCTTCGACGCCGTCGGGTTCTGCCGTGCCGAGCTTGGTCCCGAGGCCCGCGACCGGCTCGGCGCCTTCCTCGCCGCCGGCCAACACGGCGACATGGGCTGGATGGCGGCGCGTTCCGAGCAGCGGGCGCAGCCTCGCGCGCTGTGGGCGGAGGCGCGTAGCGTGATCGCCCTCGGCCTGTCATACGCCCCGGACGCCGATCCGCTCGGCACGCTGGAGCGGCCCGATCGCGGCAATATCTCCGTCTACGCGCGCGGGCGGGACTACCATGATGTCGTGAAGGGGATGCTGAAGCACCTCGGGCAGTTCGTGGTCTCGCGCTTCGGCGCCGGGGTGAAAGTGTTCGTCGATACCGCGCCGGTGATGGAGAAGCCGCTGGCCGAACGCGCCGGCATCGGCTGGCAGGGCAAGCACACCAACCTGGTCTCGCGCGAGCACGGCTCCTGGCTGTTCCTGGGCGAGGTCTACACCACGCTCGAGATCGCGCCCGACCCGCCGCACGCGGATCGCTGCGGCTCCTGCTCGCGTTGCCTGGAAGTGTGCCCGACCGCGGCCTTCCCGGCGCCCTATCGGCTGGATGCGACCCGCTGCATCTCCTACCTGACGATCGAGCACGAGGGCCCGATCCCACGCGAATTGCGCCCGCTGATGGGCAACCGCATCTATGGGTGCGACGATTGCCTCGCGGTCTGTCCGTGGAACCGCTTCGCCCGCGCCACCCCGCACGAGAAGCTGCGCGCCCGCGAGGACCTGACCGCGCCCCGCCTCGCCGCCCTCGCCGCCTTGGACGACGCGGGCTTCCGCACCATGTTCGCCGGATCGCCGATCAAGCGCGTCGGGCGCGACCGCATGGTGCGCAACGTCCTGATCGCCATCGGCAATTCGGCCGATCCCACGTTGCACGCGGTCGCGGCGCGTCTGACCGGTGATCCGAACCCGGTCGTCGCCGACGCCGCCGCCTGGGCGGTCGATCGTCTGGAGGGCACATGCGGACCGAAACCGATAGCCTCGGCTCCATCGATATCCACGAAGACCGCTACTGGGGACCGCAGACCGAGCGCGCCCGCCGCCTGTTCCAGATCGGCACCGAGCACTTCCCGCCCGGCCTGATCCACGCCGTCGGCTTGCAGAAGCAGGCCGCCGCCGAGGCCAATCTCGAACTCGGCGAACTGCAACGCACCGTCGCCGAGGCGATCATCGCCGCCGCCCGCGAGGTCGCTGACGGACGCATGGACGCGGAGTTTCCTTTGCCCGTCTGGCAGACCGGGTCGGGCACCCAGACCAACATGAACGCCAACGAGGTGATCGCCAACCGCGCCAACGAGCTGCTCGGCAAGCCGCGCGGCGTGCGCGAGCCGGTGCATCCGAACGATCACGTCAATCGCGGCCAATCCTCCAATGACAGCTTCCCGACCGCCATGCACGTCGCCGCCGCGCAAGCGACGATGGCGCTGATCCCGCGCCTCGGGGTCCTGCAAGCGGCGCTGGAACGCCGAGCGGCGGAGTGGGACGCGATCGTGAAGGTCGGGCGGACCCATATGATGGACGCCGTGCCGGTCACGTTGGGCCAGGAATTCGCCGCCTGGGCGCGTCAGGTGGAGCTTGGCCAGGAGCGGTTGCGCGGGGTGATGCCCCGGCTGCTCTCGCTGGTGCAAGGCGGCACCGCCGTCGGCACCGGGCTCAACCGGCACCCGGATTTCGACACAGTGTTCTGCGCCCGCATCGCCGCGCTGACCGGCGTCGCGTTCACCCCCAATCCGAACAAGTTCGAGGGCATGGGCGCGCATGACGCGCTGGTGGAGCTGTCGGGCGTCCACAACGTCCTCGCCGTCTCGCTGACCAAGCTCGGCAACGACATCCGCCTGCTCGGCTCCGGCCCGCGCGCCGGGATCAGCGAACTGATCGTGCCGGCGGACGGGCTTTCGAGCTCGATCATGCCGGGCAAGACCAATCCGACGCAGTGCGAGGCGCTGACGATGGTGTGTGCTCAGGTGATGGGCAGCCACGTCACCGTGACCATCGCGGGCGCGCAGAGCTTCCTCGAACTGAACGTCTTCAAGCCCGTCATCATTTACAATGTGCTGAATTGCTCGCGCCTGCTCGGCGACGCCGTCGAGAGCTTCGCGCACAACATGGTGGACAAGCTGGAGCCCGCGCGGGAGCGGATCGCCGAGAATCTGGCGAAATCGCTCATGCTCGTGACCGCGCTCAATCACCGGATCGGCTATGACAAGGCCGTGCGGATCGGCAAGCTGGCGCTGGCCGAGGATGTTACGCTGAAACAGGCGGCGGAAAAGCTTGGCTATGTGTCGCCCGAGGATTTCGACCGGTGGGTAAGACCCGAACAGATGACTCGACCCGGCGCGACCCTCGCGGGCGGCGGTTGAGCGGGCTCGTCAAGCGCAGCTTCTCGCTTGCCGGACATCGCACCAGCGTTGCCCTGGAGGACGAATTCTGGGATGCGCTCACGCACATGGCCGCCGGGCGGGGTCAATCGCTGGCGGCGCTGGTCGCCGGGATCGACGCCGCCCGCGCCCCCGACCGCCCCCTCGCGTCGGCGTTGCGGGTCGTGGCGCTTCGGCAATTCTTTCCGCCGACCGTTCCCACGTTAACCAGCGGTTAACCTTCGCGGCGGCACGCTGCCCTAGCGGTCATCAAACCGACCGTGGAGAGGGCAAAAGCATGCTGCATATCCGCGATATCGAGGCGCCGCGGCGGCCGATCACGGAGCTGACCTTGGCGGACCGCCTGATCACGCTCGCTGAGGATGCCGACCGCGCCGGCTTCCGCTACGCGGCCGCCAACCTGGTCCGGCTCGCCTGCGCGGTGTTCGACGAGGCGGGCGAGACCAGGCATTGAGCCTATTGTCGGCGCACCCGCACCGGAATCGGCACAGGAACCGGTGGGATAAGAATCCGCGGCAACGCCGCCAGCCAGTCGAGAATGCGTGCGATCATGTCTGTCTCCGACCGTCATATGGGGCCTGAACCGCCAAACCCCGAGGACCGTCGTTCACAAAATCCGCGACGGCCGCCGAAAACACCGCCCCCTCCCCTAGCCCCTCCCGCAAGGGGAGGGAGACAGTAAGAGGCACGGCACTTTCTACTCCCCCTCCCCTTGCGGGATGGGCTAGAGGACGGGGGGTCTCGTCGACAGCCACCATTGCGGCGGTAGACGCAAAACGTCGGCCTAATACGATTTCGGCAGCCCCAGCACCCGCTCGGCGAGGTAGCTCAGAATCAGTTGCGGGCTGATCGGCGCGAGGCGGGGGATCATCACTTCGCGCAAGTACCGTTCGACGTGGTACTCCTGCGCGTACCCCATCCCGCCATGCGTCATCACCGCCTGCTCGCAGGCGCTGTAGCCCGCCTCGGCGCCGAGATACTTGGCGGCGTTCGCCTCCGCGCCGCATTCCTGGCCGGCGTCGTACAGCCACGCCGCCTTCAGCATCAGCAGGTTGGCCGCCTCCAGCTCCGCCCAGTTGCGCGCCAGCGGATGCTGGATCGACTGATTCTGCCCGATCGGCCGGCCGAACACGACGCGCTCGCGGGCGTATTTCGCCGCCCGGCCCAGCGCGAGGCGGCCGATGCCGATCGCCTCCGCGGCGATCAGGATGCGCTCGGGGTTCAGCCCGTGCAGGATGGCGCGGAAGCCCTCGCCTTCGGCGCCGATGCGGTCGTCCGCGGGCACCTCCATGTCCTCGAAGAACACCATGTTCGAATCGACCGCGTGCCGGCCCATCTTGTGGATCAGCCGCACCTCGGCGCGGGTCTTGTCGAGGTCGGTATAAAACAGGGTCAGCCCGTGCGTCTTGCGCTTCACCGCGTCGAGCGGGGTGGTGCGCGCGAGCAGCAGAATCTTGTTGGCCTCCTGCGCGGTGGAGGTCCAGATCTTCTGCCCATTCACCACATACCGATCGCCCAGCTTCTCGGCGCGCGTGGTGATCGCGGTGGTGTTCAGCCCGGCGTTGGGTTCGGTCACCCCGAAGCACGCCTTGTCCATGCCCCCGATCAGCGGCGGCAGCATCCGCGCCTTCTGCGCCGCCGTCCCGCCGACCACGACCGGGTTGAGGCCGAAGATGTTGATGTGGATGGCCGATGCTCCCGACATCGCGGCGCCCGATTCCGCCACCGCCTGCATCATCAAAGCCGCCTCGGTGATGCCGAGGCCGCCGCCGCCGTACTCCTCCGGCATGGCGATGCCGAGCCAGCCCGCCGCGGCCATCGCCGCGTAGAAATCCTCCGGGAAGACGGCGTCGCGGTCGTGTTCCAGCCAGTAGGAATCGGGGAAGCGCGAACAGAGGCGCAGCACCTCGTCACGGATCTGCTGGTGTTCGGGGGTTGGCGCGAAGTCCATGCGGGACCCTCCATCGGGCTTGCCCGGCGGCGACCGGAGCCGCATCTTCCAGATAATCCCATGCGGACGCCAGCCGATGTACACCCAGGCGCTGAACACCGCCGACCGTGCCACCCAGGAGCCGTCGGACCTGCTCGACCGCTTCCACGCCCGGATCGACGCCGAGGAGCGGATCGAACCGAACGACTGGATGCCGGAGGCCTACCGGCGCACGCTGATCCGCCAGATCTCCCAGCACGCGCATTCCGAGATCGTCGGGATGGGGCCGGAAGGCAACTGGATCACCCGCGCCCCGTCCTTGCGGCGCAAGGCCGCGCTGCTCGCCAAGGTGCAGGACGAGTGCGGCCACGGCCTCTATCTCTACGCCGCCGCCGAGACGCTCGACATCACGCGCGAGGAACTGGTCGATCAACTGCTGACCGGGCGGGCCAAATACAGCTCGATCTTCAACTACCCGACGCGGAGCTGGGCCGATATCGGCGCGATCGGCTGGCTGGTGGACGGCGCGGCGATCATGAACCAGATCCCGTTGTGCCGCTGCTCCTATGGCCCCTACGCGCGGGCGATGATCCGCATCTGCCGAGAGGAGAGCTTCCACCAGCGCCAGGGCTACGAGATCATGCTCACGCTCTCGCGCGGCACGGCGGAGCAGCAGGCGATGGCGCAGGACGCGCTCGATCGCTGGTGGTGGCCGTGCCTGATGATGTTCGGCCCGCCCGATAGCGAGAGCCAGCATTCCGATATGTCGATGCGCTGGAAGATCAAGCGTTTCACCAACGACGCGCTGCGCCAGAAATTCGTCGACGCCACAGTGCCGCAGGGCCATTTCCTGGGGCTGACATTCCCTGACCCGGAGCTACGCTTCGACGAGGAGAACAAGACTTGGCGCTTCGGCGCCATCGACTGGGAGGAGTTCCGCCGCGTGCTATCCGGTGGCGGCGTGTGCAACCGCGACCGCATCGCCGCCCGCCAGCGCGCCCATGACGACGGCGCCTGGGTACGCGAGGCCGCGCTCGCTTATGCCGCCAAACACGCCGCACCGGCGACAACCGCCTGACGATGACCGAGACCCCGACCCCCCTCTGGGAGGTATTCCTGCGCGCCCGCAACGGCCTCGCGCACCGTCATGTCGGCTCGATCCACGCCGCCGATGCCGAAATGGCCCTGCAAGCCGCGCGCGACACCTTCACGCGCCGCGGCGAGGGCTTGTCGATCTGGGTCGTCCCATCGGCCGCCATCACCGCGAGCGAGCCTTCCGACAAGGGCCCGTTCTTTGAGCCGGCGGAGGGGAAAATCTACCGTCACCCGACGTTCTACGACGTGCCGGACGAGGTCGGGCATATGTAGACGCGTCACTCCGTGCGAACAACAGCCGCATCGCGCGCCGGCACCGGCTCCGCTGCTTGCGCTGCCGTCTGCGTTGCCACCCGCGCCGGCATCGCGTTGGGCGCCGGCTCCGGCAGGCGGATCGCCGCGATGGTCCCGCTTCCCGGCCGCACCGTGATTTCAAGCGTGCCGCCCTGCAACGCGACCAGACGTTCCGCGTCGCGCAGATGCGCCTCCTGCTCGGCCCGCTCCACCGGGGCGCCGTCGTCGACGACCGAGATCCGCACCCGTCCGCCGTGCCGCCCGGCGCCGAGCAGGACACGGCCCTCGGCGGTATGGCCGATCGCGTTGGCGAGGAGGTCCGAGACGATCCCGCGCAAGGCGACCGGGTCGGCACGCACGGTCAGGCCGGGTTGCACGGCGATTTCGAGACGAACATGGCGCTCGATCGCCCGGGCATCATGGGCGCCGAGCACGTCGTGAAGCTCAGCCTCCAGGTCGAGGTGATCGGCGGCGAACGGACGTGGGCCCGGAGCGGGCGGGGGCGGCGTCCGCGTCGTTGTCACGGAGTGAGCCTCCGCCGTCCGGCGGCGGCCGGCGAAGCCGCCCGCCAGGAAGGCCCCCGTCGCGACCCCTGACAGCACGACCACGGGAAGCCATAGGGCTTGGAAGGCGCCGTCCAGCCCTGCCGTCCAGGTCAGCATGGCCGCACTTTACACCCCTGGGTTGTATTATGGCAAGTTATTTCCCGCCGACTTTCCCAGGAAGAAGATTAGGGTCAGAACGCGTACAACCGGACCGGGTTCTCGATCAGGATGCGCCGCCGCGCACCCGGTTGCCGGCGCCGTAGGGGCCGGCGCTTCGGCCATCCGTCTCTTTACGGGGATATTTCAGGCAAATCCGACGCGCCTGGCGGCTGCCGCATAGCCGGCCCGGCGGGTGGGG
>JBDTFI010000153.1:0-3077 GCA_039938035.1 Acetobacteraceae bacterium
GACCAGCGCGCAGCACAGCTTCATGCAGCTTGTGCATCAGGGCCCGGCGGTGGTCCCGGTCGATTTCATCCTTGCCGCCGTGCCCGACCACACCGACGTCGCCGCGCACCGCGCGCTCGCCGCCAACACCTTCGCGCAGGCCGCCGCGCTGCTGTCCGGGCGGTCGGAGGCCGAGGTGCGCGCCGAGATGACGGCGAACGGCGCGTCCGCCGCCGAGATCGACCGCATCGCCCCGGCCCGGGTCTGCCCCGGCGAGCGGCCGTCGAATCTGATCCTGTTCCGCCGGCTCGATGCGTTCAGCCTGGGCCGGCTGATCGCGCTCTATGAGAACAAGGTCGCGGTGCAGGGCTGCCTGTGGGACATCGACAGCTTCGACCAGTGGGGTGTCGAGCTGGGCAAGCAACTCGCCGCCGGGCTGCTGCCGGCGCTGGAAGGCGCGCACGTCGCGACGGATGCCGCCACGCACGCCGCGATCGGGCGCTTCCGGACGCTGCGCGGCGAGGGGTGACGCGGTGGCTGAGCTGGCCGCCCCCTCCCCCCGACCCCCTCCCGCGAGGGGAGGAAGAGAAGAGGGCGACGCTTCTCCTCGCTCCTCCCCTCCCCTTGCGGGAGGGGTTGGGGGAGGGATTGCGCGGGTCGGAATCCGGCTGCTGCCCGAGGCTCTGGTCAACCGCATCGCCGCCGGCGAGGTGATCGAGCGTCCGTCCGCAGCACTGAAGGAACTGGTCGAGAACGCACTCGACGCCGGCGCGCGCCGCATCGCCGTCGCCATCGCTGGTGGCGGCGTGGAGCGGATCGAAGTTGCCGACGATGGCAGCGGGATGAGTGCCGACGACCTCGCCTTGGCGGTGCGGCGCCACGCCACCTCCAAGCTCCCCGACGACGATCTTGAGCAAATCGCGACCTTGGGGTTTCGCGGCGAGGCGCTGGCGGCGATCGGCGCGGCGGCGCGGCTCTCCGTGACCTCCCGCCCAAGGGAGACGGCGCAGGCGCATGTGATCGCCGTCGAAGCGGGCCACGTCAGCGAACCGCGTCCGGCCGCCGGGCCCGCGGGCACGCGGGTCGTGGTGCGCGATCTGTTCTTCGCCACGCCGGCGCGGCGCAAGTTCCTCAAGCAGCCGCGCACCGAATCCGAGCAGGCCGAACTCGCGCTGCGCCGCCTGGCGCTCGCCGCCCCGGGCGTCGCGTTTCGCCTGGAGATCGACGGCAGGACGGCGTTCGATCTACCGGCGCAGGATCGGCGCCAGAGGATCGCCGCGTTGCTCGGTCCCGATGCCGCCGCCGCGCTGGTCGCGGTCGAGGCCACACGCGACGGATCGACGCTGTCGGGTTTCGCCGGCTCCCCAGCGCTCAGCCGCGCGACGGTGACGCAGCAATTCTTCACTGTGAATGGCCGCCCGGTCGCCGATCCGTTGCTGAAGGGCGCGGTGCGCGGCGCCTATCGGCAGGTCATCGAGGCGGGACGGCATCCCGTCGTCGCGCTGTGGCTCGACGTGCCGAGCGACGCCGTCGATGTAAACGTGCATCCGACCAAGGCGGAGCTGCGCTTCCGCGATCCTGGCAACGTGCGCGCCTTGGTGGTGGGCGGCATCGGCCGCGCCCTGGCGGGTGCCGCGGGCGTCGCGATGCCGGCGTTCCGCCCGGCGCTGGCGCTGACCCCGAGCCGACCGCCTTCCGGCTGGCGGATGCCGCTTCCGGGCATGGCGGAGGCGCAGCTTCCCATCAGCCTGCCCCCCGCCGCCCGACAGGCCAACGAGCTACCGCGCGCCGACTATCCTCTCGGGGCGCCGCTCGGTCAGGTGCTCGACACCTACGTGATCGCCATCGCCGCCGACGGCGCCCTCGTGCTGGTCGATCAGCACGCCGCGCATGAACGCCTCACCCACGAGGCGCTGGCGGCGCAACTTCTGGAGGGCGGCGTACGCACCCAGCCCTTGCTGATCCCGGCGGTGGTCGAACTGGCCGAAGCCGACGCCGCCCGGCTCGGCGCGCACGCCGCGACGCTCGCCCGACTGGGCCTGGAGATCGAGGCGTTCGGTCCCGGCGCGATCCTGGTCCGCGCTCTGCCCGCCGCGCTCGGGGCACCCGACCCGGCGCCGTTGCTCGCCGATCTCGCCGACGAGCTGGCCGAGTGGGGCGAGGCGACCTCGCTCGCCGCGCGGCTGGACGCGGCGGTGGCCCGGCTCGCCTGCCACGGCTCGATCCGCGCCGGGCGGCGGCTCAGCCAGGCCGAGATGCACGCCTTGCTGCGCCAAATGGAGGCGACCCCACGGGCGGCGACATGCAGCCACGGCCGTCCGACGGTGCTGAAGTTCAGCCCGGCCGATCTCGCGGGGCTGTTTCGCCGGGGGACGTAGACTCGTCGGGGGGCGTGAACCAGTACCACCGGGTTCGCATCGAGATCTTATGTCCGGCCTTCCGATCGCCGAGGATGTCCTCGACGTAGACCCGGGTGACGCCCACCAGCAGCACGGCGATCATCGGGGTGGCGATCAGCACGCCGAGGAGGCCGAAGAACGCCGTCAGCACGACGATCGCCAGCACTGTCAGCGCCGGGGGCAGATGCACGGTGCGCCGCTGCACGAAGGGCGCGATGACGTAGCCCTCGATGATATGCGCCACGACGAACAGGCCCAGAATCCACAGCACCTCGTTCACGCTCACGGTGAACCCGATGAGCAGGGCGGGAATCGCCGAGATGATCGTGCCGAAATACGGAACGAAGGTGAACAGCCCGGCGATGACGCCGAGCACGAGCGCGAGCGGTGCGTTCAGCATTGTCAGCCCGATGCCGACGATGACGCCCACGACCACCATGTCGATGAGCTGACCCAGCAGCCAGCCCTGCATCGCCGCCCCCATCTCGAGCAGGATATCGCGCGCGCGGTCGTGGTACCAGCGCGGGGTGAGGTGGACGGCGCCGGCGATGTACATGTCCGGCGACACCGCGAGATAGACGGCCGTCACGAAGATCACCAGTAGCGCCGCCAGGAGGGCAACGGTCGAACCCGCCACCCGCATGATGTCGTGCGGCAGCGAGATACCGCTCGCGCCCGCGCCCCCGACGACGGAGTCCA
>JBDTFI010000154.1:0-9151 GCA_039938035.1 Acetobacteraceae bacterium
AACACCGTATCGGCGAGGTCCTTGCTCGTCAGATCGTGCCGTATGCACAGCGCGAAGAGATTGATCACCTCATCGGCCCGCGGACCCACGAGATGGGCGCCGAGGATACGGTTTGTGTCCTCCTCGAGGTTGCGTGTCTCCGGGCGAACGCGGTGCCTCGCCGCTTATCCGAGCGTCTGGCGCGCCGCCGTCGCCAGCACGTCGGCACGCTCGTTCATCGTATCGCCTGAATGCCCGCGTACCCAACGCCATTCGATCTCGTGCGTCGAGGCCGCCGACAGCAGCCGGCGCCATAGATCCATGTTGGCGACCGGATCACCCGCGCTGTTGCGCCAGTTCCGCCGCACCCAGCCGGTGTACCAACGGGTCATGCCGAGGCGGACGTATTCGCTGTCGGTGTGCAGGATCACCCGGCAGGGCCGGGTCAGCGTCTCCAACGCCATGGTCGCCGCCGTCAGCTCCATGCGGTTGTTCGTCGTGGCGGGCTCGGCGCCCGACAATTCGCGCTCGGTGCCGCGAAACCGCAGGATGGCGCCCCAGCCGCCCGGCCCGGGGTTCGGCTTGCAGCCGCCATCGGTCCAGACCTCGACGGTGAGAGCGTCGTTGGCCGCCGACCCCTCCCCCCTGCCCCCTCCCGCGAGGGGAGGGGGAGGTGTCGCGGCGGCACTGCTTGCTCCTCCCCTCCCCTTGGGGGAGGGGGCTGTCCGGCGATCAGAGTCCATAGGCGGCGGCGTCGGGGGCTTCGAGGTGGAAGCGCAGCCGGCGCAGATATTCGAGCGGGTCCTTCCGTGTCACCAAGGCGCCCGGCGGCGTGTTCAGCCAGTCGAACAGGCGGGTAAGCAGGAAGCGAATCGCCGCACCCTGGCACAGCACGGGGAGCGCCGCCTGCTCGGCCTCGCTGAACGGGCGGATGTCGGCGTAGGCGCCCAGCATCGCGCGGGACTTGGTCACGTTGAACGCGTAGTCCGGCTCGAAGCACCAGGCGTTGAGGCACACGGCGACGTCGTAGGCGAGCAGGTCGGTCGCGGCGAAATAGAAGTCGATCAGGCCGGAGACGCGCCCGTCGAGGAAGAACACGTTGTCGGGAAACAGATCCGCGTGGATGTGTCCCACGGGCAGCCTAGCCGGCCAGGCGGCCAGGATCCCGTCCAACGCCCGCTCCAGTTCGGCCCCCAGCCTCGGATGCACCTCGTCGGCGCGCCCGCGCGCGCGATCGAGCAGCGGGCGCCAGCCGGAAGGGCCAAGCGCGTTGGCCCGACGCGGGGCGTAGTCGTGTCCGGCCACGTGCAGTTTCGCCAGCGCCGCCCCGACCGGGGCGCAATGGTGCGGACGGACGCGCCGGGGCCAGATGCCGGGGAGGAAGGTGGTCATCGCGGCGTGACGCTCGCACAGGAACCGCAGCGCCGCGCCGTCGCGGGCGGCGACCGGCAGCGGGCAGTCGATGCCGCGCCGCGCCAGATGCTCCATCAGGCCGAGGAACCACGGCAGCTCCTCCGGATCGACCCGCTTTTCGTACAGCGTGAGGATGAAGTCGCCCTGCGTCGTCTTCAGCGCGTAGTTGCTGTTCTCCACCCCCTCGGCGATGCCGCGGAAGGCAATCAGCGCGCCGATGTCATATTCGGCGAGGAACAGGGTCAGCGCCTCGTCGGAAACTTCCGTGTAGACCGCCATCAGGAGGCGAGGGCGTCCGGCAGCTTGAACACCACACTCTCGCGCGCCACCCGGCGCTCCTCGATCGCCAGCTCGAAGCGGACGCGCAGGGCCTCGATCAGCTCGGCGACCAGGCGCTCCGGCGCCGACGCCCCGGCGGTCAGGCCGAGCGTGGCCACGCCATCGAGCGCGCGCCAGTCGAGCGCGTCGACGCACGGCACCAGCACGGCGCGCGGCGCCCCGGCCCGCTCGGCGACCTCGCGCAAGCGCAGGGAGTTCGACGAGTTGGCGCTGCCGATCACCACCACGAGGTCGCACTCGGCGGCGATCGCGCGCACCGCCGCCTGACGGTTGGTGGTGGCGTAGCAGATGTCCTCCTTGCGCGGGCCCTCGATCGCCGGAAAGCGGGCGCGCAGGATGGCGACGATCTCGGCGGTGTCTTCCACCGACAAGGTGGTCTGGGTGATGAAGGCCAGGCGGTCAGTGCGCGGGGGCGGGGGCGTCACCACACGGGCCTCCTCGGCGCTCTGCACGAGGCTGATCGCGCCGGCCGGGAGCTGGCCCATCGTGCCCTCCACCTCCGGGTGGCCGCCGTGGCCGATCATCAGGATGTGGCGCGCCTCCGCCCCGCCGCCGGCGAAATGGCGCTCTGCTTCCCGGTGGACCTTGCTGACCAGCGGGCAGGTGGCGTCGAAGTAGGTCAGGCCGCGTCGATCGGCGTCGTGGGGGACCGATTTGGGAACGCCGTGGGCGGAGAACACGACCGGCGCGCCCGCCGGCACCTCGGCGAGGTCCTCGACAAACACCGCGCCCTGACGCTCCAGATCCTCGACCACGCTGCGGTTGTGCACGATCTCGTGGCGGACATAGACCGGCTTGCCGCCCTCCTGGCCCAGCGCGCCCTGGACGACCCGGATGGCGCGATCCACGCCGGCGCAGAACCCGCGCGGACTGGCGAGCAATAGGCGAAGACGAGGGCGCGGGGATGTTTGCATCGGGCGTTTAAGGCGTGCGCTGGGGCTTTGGTTGCCGCGGGCGCGGGCCTCGCGCATTATGCGCTCGCGCCGAGTGGCCGGCAACGGTGCCGGCGTCCCCGTTCCTCGGCCGTTCCGGAGCCTCCATGCGATCGACTTCCTTGCGCGTCATCTGGGCGCTGCCCGCCCTGCTGGCCCTGTCGGGCTGCTTCGGCCCCGATCGCGATCAGTTCCCTCCGGTCTGCCCGCAGGCCGAGGCGCTTCCCACCGCCGGCGATCTCGCTCTCTACCGCCCCGGCGGCGGGCGCGACCTGACGGACGTGCAGATCGAGGGGAGGATCCTCAGTGCCTCCGGGAAGTGCGAGGAGGGCGACAAGAAGGGCACGGTGACCGCGACGCTCAGCTTGCAGATGCGCTTCCAGCGCGGACCGGCGGCGCCGACCCGACAGGCCAACATCCCCTACTTCGTCGCCGTCGCGCAAGGCGAGCAGATTCTCAACAAGAGGCTTTTTTCCCAGCAGGTGACGTTCCCGCAAAACGTCGATTCGGTGGTCCTCACGACCAAGCCGACGTCGCTGGTCCTGCCGGTGGGTGCGGACCGCTCGGCGGGAGGTTACCAGATCTGGGTCGGCTTCCAGCGCTGAACCTACTCAGTCAGGCGGCGCCGATGCGTGATGCTGCGGCGCCTCCGCGCGGTCGCGCATTCCATAGTCGCGGATCACCCGCACGTCCCGGCGATGGCCGGATGGCACCGCGCCGATCGCCGTCTCGTCACGCCAGGACAGCAGGAGGATGCGGTCGGCAGGGTCGGCGATACCGTCGAACATATCCCAGTCCACAAGGCCGGGGCTTGGGGCCGGCGTCTCGGCGTCCGGCTGCTCCACCAGGGTGATGATCCGCGCCGCCCCCGCCTCGGTCGCATCGAACCGGAGTTGCGGCCGCGTGACGCCATCCTCGACGGTCACTTCGCCCACCCGCAGATGGTAGTCGCGGAAGACCTCGGAGCGGCCCTTCGCCTGCACGCCGTGATGCATTGCGTGGCTGCGCCAGCGGATCACGGATTTCTCGTCGCGCCACAGCGACAGGGACAGCAGCCGGCCGGGGTGGCGGCGGCTGCGGAAGCGGCGGTTCTCGAGGAAGCCGTCGATCCGTTCCAGCTCCGGCTTCAGCAGGGCGGCGTAGCGCAGATAGTCGTCCCACCGCTCGGCCCGGGGCTCTACTTCGAAGACGACCGCGAACATCACTCGGCCTCCATCGGCGCCAGGTCCCCGCCCGCGAGGAATGCCGCCGTCTCGCGATACAGCGCGAAGCGGCCGGACTCCAGGTGCATGAGGTGAGTGGCGCGACTGATCTTCACGTCGCGCCGCACGGGCGAGGACGTGAGCGACTGGAATAGCCCGGCGGCGTCGGCGTCGGTGCAAAGACTGTCCCACGCACCGCGAATGATCGCGACGGGTGCGCGTATCGCCGCCGGATCATAGCCGAGCTTGCCCGCCCAGGCGTCGGCGATGCCCTGCCTCGGGCCGGAGGGCACGCGCACGGCGGGCGGATTTCGCTCGGCGCTGGCGGTGTCCGCGGCGAGGTAGCGCTCGCCCCATTCGGCGAAGTGACGCCGCGACAGGACCGGCGCCTCACCCGCCGGCACGTCGGCGACGAAGCGCGTCCATTGGTCGTTGAGCGTCACTTGGCTCCAGGCCGGCAAGACCGGCGCCGCCCTGCCATCGCGCCGGGTGATCGGGGCGAAGAACACGAGCCGCTCGACCAGCGCCGGACAGCGCGAGGCGAACAGCCCGGCGGCGATCGTGCCCCAGGAATGGGCGATGATCGACAGGGCCGAGGCGCCCGACTCCTCCAAGATGAAGCGAGCCACGCGCTCGATCTGATCGGCGCCGTCCGGGGTGGCGCCGAGCGGCGGGTGAGCCTCGGCCGGCTGGGTCATCTCCGGGAACGGGTCGGAGGAGCCGAAGCCGTGGAAGTCGAAGGCCCACGCGTCGAACCCCGACCCGGCGAGGTCGTCTTCCCAGGAGCGGCCGTCGAAGCGGTGGCCGATCGACAACGCGGATGGGAAGGTGGCGCCGTGGACGTAGAGCACCGGAGCCGCGCCGGTCGGCCGCCGCGCCGGAAGATGGCGCACGAACAGCCGCAGGCCGGGAGGATGGCTGGGGATCATCGTGTGGTTTTCGGTCATGGTACTTCCTTGCTGTGATCAGGCGCGCCAGAACGGCTTGGCGATCTCGGCCTGAACGTCGGCGCGGGTCAGGCGTGCGTCGCGCAGGTCACGCTCGGTAAGATGCGCCATCCCGTCGCGTTCCCTCAGGCGATACCGCCACACGCGCAGCAGGCCGACGAGGCCGCGCGACGTCGTTGCGGAAGGCACGGGTTGTTCCATGAGCCATTCGGTACGGGCAAGCATGGTGCGCTCCTTTGCAGGGACAGCACACAAGATGACGCGTCTCGCCGACGCTTTCGCGTGCAACCGCTTCGGCCGGCGCCGAAGCATCCGGCCTTGGCGAGCCCCGCTCGGGGCCTATGCTGGGCGGGTCACAGGAGGGACGCGATGACCGAGATCGTCCGCATGGCGGCGACGGCGCAACTGCTCGGCGACCCGGCGCGGGCGCACATGCTGTCGGCGCTGATGGATGGCGGCGCGCTGACCGCGAAGGAGCTGGCCTTCGCGGCGCATATTTCCGCGCAAACCGCGAGCGGGCATCTGGGCAAGCTGTCCGAGGCCGGGCTGCTCGCGGTGACCAGCCAAGGGCGGCACCGCTACTATCGGCTGGCCTCGCCCGTTGTCGGCCAGATGCTGGAGGGCCTCATGGCGTTCGCCGGGCCGGAGCCGCCGGCGTCGCGTCCGTGGCGGGCCGGAGAGGCGATGCGGACGGCGCGCACCTGTTACGACCATCTCGCCGGCAGGCTCGGGGTCGCCATCGCGGATTCGCTCGAGGGCGAGGGCAGGGTGGTGCTCACCGCCGACGGCGGCGAGGTCACCGAGGCGGGCCAGGCGTTCCTGCGCGATCTCGGCGCCGACCCCGCCGGGGGCGGCCGTCCCGGGCGGGTGTTCTGCCGCCCGTGCCTCGACTGGAGCGAACGCCGCCCGCACATCGCCGGGCGCCTCGGCGCCGTGCTTTGCGCGCGATGCATGGAACTCGGCTGGATCGCACGCCAGCGCGACACCCGCGCGGTCGCGATCACCCCGGCGGGGCGGGAGGGGTTCGCGCGACTGTTCGGGGTCGGTGAGGGCGTGCTGGGCGCCTAGACGCCGGGGTTCCTAGCCCTTGCGCTCGTTCAGCAGGCGCCGCGCGATGGCCATGCGGTGAACCTCGGTGGGGCCTTCGTAGACGCGCATCACGCGCACCTTCGAGGCCATCAGTTGCAGCGGCAACTCCTTCGTCATGCCCATCGCGCCGAAGGTCTGCATGGCGTGATCGATCACGTCGGTCGCCATCTCGGTGGCGAACACCTTGATCATGGAGGCCTCGGTGCGGACCTCCTGCTTGGCGTCCAGCTTGGCTGCGGCGTCCATCACCATCAGGCGGCAGGCGTGGATGCGGGTCGCGGCGTCGGCGACCCACCACTGGACGGCCTGGCGATCGGCGAGGCGGGCGCCGAACGTCGTGCGGTTGCGCGCCTGCTCGCACATCATGTCC
The DNA here is from genome assembly GCA_039938035.1 of Acetobacteraceae bacterium. Taxonomy (GTDB): domain Bacteria; phylum Pseudomonadota; class Alphaproteobacteria; order Acetobacterales; family Acetobacteraceae; genus DATFDN01. Next base: position 6,272 of record JBDTFI010000154.1, read on the forward strand.
AGCGCGCGCCGCGTCATGCCGGTGCACCACGCGCCCATTTGCAAACGCCGCACCGTCAGGCGGAGCTGCATCGGCGCGAAGCCGTGCCCGAGTTGGCCCAGCACCTGCGATTCGGCGACCCGGCAATCGTCGAACACGAGTTCATAGGTGCGGTGGCCGCCGATCATCGGGATCTCGCGCTCGATGATGAAACCAGGCGTGTCGCGTTCGACGATGAAGGCGCTGATCCCCTCGTGGCGCTTGCCTTCGCCGGTGCGGGCCATGACGATGACGAAGTCGGCGCGGGGGACCCCGCTGACCCAGATCTTGCGGCCGTTGATGACCCAGTCTGTGCCGTCCTTGACCGCGCGCGTGGTCATGCCCGCCGGATCGCCGCCGGCGCCCGGCTCGCTGATCGCGATGGCGGAGTGGGCGCGGCCTTCCGCGTAGGGCTTGAGGTAAAGCTCGGTCTGGCGGGGATCGGCGACCGCCATCAGCATGTGCAGGTTCGGGCTGTCGGGCGGGAAGGTGAAAGGGACGATCGTGCGGCCCATTTCCTCGTTCATCGGCATCAGCGCGACGGCGGGCAAATTGGCGCCCCCCCATTCCTCCGGCACGTCGAGCGCCAACAGGCCAAGCTCGCGGCATTTGGCGAGGAGCGGGGCCTCCTCCTCGGCGGTCAGCCCGAACTTCTCGCCGCGGGCCTCGCGCGCGAGCACCGATTTTTCGAGCGGCATGAGGTCGCGATCGACGAATTTCGCGACCAGATCGCGCAACATGCGGTGTTCTTCGGACAGCTCCACGGCGTTGTCCCCGGTTGGTCCGGAGAACGTAGAGAAGGCCTCGCGGCGCGTCCAGGCGGCGGTTGTCCATGCTCGGCAGACCTGCCAGACAGACGCCATGGGACACGACGACAGCCTGCCCCTGCCCGATTTGCGGGTCGCGGTACTGGTGCCTTGTCACAACGAGGAACGCACGATCGGCAAGGTCGTCGCGGATTTCCGTGCGTGCCTGCCGTGTGCTCGCATACACGTCTATGACAACAACTCCACCGACGCCACGATCGAAATGGCTCGTGCCGCCGGCGCGCTGGTGCGATCGGAGACGCTACAGGGCAAGGGCAATGTCGTCCGCCGCATGTTCGCCGACATCGAGGCGGACATCTACGTCCTGGTCGACGGCGACGACACCTACGATGCCGACGCGGTTGACGCGATGATGAATCTGCTGTGGCGCGGCCGGCTCGATATGGTGACGGGCACGCGGAACGCGGCGCTCGGCACCGCATTTCGCCCTGGCCACCGGCTGGGCAATCGCGTCATCACCGGAATGGTGAGCCGGGTCTTCGGCAGCCGGGTGAGCGATATCCTGTCCGGGTACCGCATCTTCTCTCGCCGCTTCGTGAAGTCGTTCCCGGCGCTTGCCTCCGGGTTCGAAACCGAAACCGAATTCACGGTGCATGCGCTGGAGTTGCGGATGCCGATCGGCGAACTCGCGGTCGCGTACCGTGATCGGCCGGCCGGATCGTCTTCGAAGCTGCGGACGTTGCGCGACGGGATTCGTATCCTGCAGACCATCCTGCTGCTGATCAAGGACGAGCGACCGCTGCAGTTCTTCTCCCTGGTCGCCCTGGTGCTGGCGGCGGCGGGCCTCGTTCTCGGGATGCCGCTGGTCTTCGAGTTCTACCGGACCGGGCTGGTGCCACGTGTTCCCACCGCGATCCTGGCGACCGGGTTCATCCTGCTGTCCTTCCTGTCGTTGTTCAGCGGCCTGATCCTCGGGTCGGTGACGCGCGGGCGAAAGGAAATGAAGCGGCTGTTCTACCTCGGCGTGCGGGGGATCGACGCCCCGATCGCGCGCGCCAGACACCAGCAGCCGATGACGGCGAAGACGATGACGAAGGGCGAGGCGGCCGACGGGTAGAGGAGGTTGTCGGCCGGAATGGAGGTAACGTCGAGATAGGCGAGCAGCGCGAGGCGCGTCGTGACGCCGACGGCGGAGGCGCCGGCCAGCGCGAGCAAGGCGAGCGGGACCGGGCGGGTGCGTAGCCGCGCGAGCGTCAACAGCAGACCGAAGACGGCGAGCGCCGACAGGACGGGCAGGACGTGCGCGTAAGCGGAGCCGATCGCTTTCGCGATCTTCAATTGGACGGCGCGGCGCATGGCGCTCGCCTCCGCCAGATCGCGGACCGCCACGTAGTCGAACGCCACCCGGAGCGTGGAATTGTCCAGCACCGATCCAACCTTCAGCGCGTCGTCTAGCGGGATCGCGACGTCCGCCTGTCCGGGTGTCGTGACGACCAGATCGCACGCACCCGGCTGGCAGTTCGTGCGGAAGGTGAACGACGCCCCCGACCAGCCCGGCGCGAGGTCGGTCGCGTCCTGGCCCGGCGTCTGCGTCGCCGTGACGTCGAGCGGCGTGTCCGTCCGGCTTCGGATGGCGAGGGCGGGCGCTCCGGAGGGCGACGCGGCCCAGCCGCTCAGCACGTACCCGGTTTGCCGGGGGGCATCGATGTTGCCGGCGACATCGGCGAGGATGGCGAGCCCCGGCGCCGGGCCGACGCTCGAAGCCGTCGCGACATGGGAGCCCGCCGCGGTCAGCATGAGCCGGCCGATCGGCGGCGCATCGCGCAGGGCGTCGCCCAGATATCGCCAGTGGAAGACTGGCATCATGGTGGCCCGCGCCGGGCCGCACGGGATCCGTTCGGAGGCGCAGGCATCGTTGATCTCGCGCGCGAGGCGATCATAGAACCGCATCGCCGCGGGCGCCGATTGATAGTGTCCGGCAGTGGCGACCGCCTCGCGAAACGCCCACATGAATTCATCCGACGGTATCTCGGGACAGATGGCCGCCTGGGTCAGCACGCAGCCGTCGTGCGCCCAGAACTGGCCGCGCGGCCCA
>JBDTFI010000155.1:0-9069 GCA_039938035.1 Acetobacteraceae bacterium
GCGCTGTTGTCCAGCACCGAGACGCCGGCGATGCCGATGACCTGCGCGACGCCCGGTACCGCGCGCGCCAGTTCGCCGACCCGGTCGAGCGTATGCTGCGTGCGTTCAAGCGAGGCGCCATCGGGCAACTGCACCGCGATCAACAGGTATCCCTCGTCCTCCAGCGGCAGGAAGCTGGTCGGCAGGGCGGCGATCCCGGCGACGCCGAGGGCTCCCAGGACCAGCCCGAGCACCGCCATGAGGCGGCTCCGGCGCACCATGACCGCGATCAGCGCGACATAGTGACGCTCCAGCCCGGCGTAGCCGCGGTTGAAGCCGCGGGAGAAGGCGTTGCGCCGCTCGGGCGCGATCGGCTTGCGCAGCCACATCGCGCATTGCGTGGGCTTGAGCGTGGCGGCGTTGACGGCGCTGATCAGGGCGGTCGCCGCGATCACCAGCGCGAACTGGGCATAGAGCCGCCCGGTCAGGCCGGGCAGGAACGCCGCCGGTATGAACACGGACATCAGCACGAGCGTGATGCCGATGATTGGGCCGAGCAGCTCGCGCATCGCGCGGATCGCCGCGTCATGCGCGCTCATGCCCTGCTCGATGTAGTGCGTTGCACCCTCGACGACGACGATCGCGTCATCGACCACGATGCCGATCGTCAGCACGATCGCGAACAGCGTCGACAGATTGACGGAAAAGCCGAGCGCCGCCATGACCGCGAAGGCGCCGATGATCGTGACCGGCACGGTGGTCGCCGGCACCAGGGTCGCCCGCCAGTCCTGGAGGAAGACCAGAATCACCAGCAGCACCAGCACCGCCGTTTCCACCAACGTCATGTACACCTCGTCGATGGAGGCGCTCACGAAGGTCGTGGTGTCGAATGGAACCGAGAAGGCGACACCGGGGGGAAAGCCGCGTGCCAATGCCGTCATGCGCGTCTTCACGATGCCGGCGACGGCAAGTGCGTTGGCGCCCGGCGTCAGGAAGATCGCCATGCCGGCGGCCGGCTTGCCGTCGAGCGTGAAGATCTGGCCGTAGGTCTGGGCGCCCAGCTCGATCCGTGCGATGTCGCGCAGCCGCGTCGTCGCGCCGTTGGCGCCCGTCTTGACGATGACGTCCTCGAACTGCTCCACCTGATCGAGCCGGCCGGAGACGTTCAGCGTGTACTGGAACGCCTGGCCCGACGGCGCCGGGGGCGCTCCGATCTGCCCCGCCGAAACGTCCTGGCTCTGCTGGGCGAGCGCGTTCCCCACGTCCTGCGTGGTCAGTCCGCGCGCCTGCATCTTGTCGGGGTCGAGCCACACCCGCATGGCGTATTGCCCGGCGCCGAACACGTTGACGTTGCCGACGCCGGGAACCCGGGAAAGTTCGTCCTTGAGGCTGATCGTCGCGTAGTTGCTGAGATACAGGCTGTCGCGGCTGCGGTCAGGAGAGGTCAGGGTGACGATCTCCAGGATCGAGGTGGATTTCTTTTGGACATTGACACCCTGCGCCTGCACGGCCTGCGGCAACGAGGCGAGAACGGAGGAAACCCGATTCTGCACCAGCACCTGGGCGAAGTTCAGGTCGGTGCCGATGGCGAAGGTGACGATCAGCGAGTAGCTGCCGTCGCTCGCGCTCGCCGACTGCATGTACAGCATGCCCTCGACGCCGTTGACCTGCTGCTCGATCGGCAAAGCGACCGTCTTCATCACGTCGAGCGCGCTGGCTCCCGGATAGCGCGTGATGACCTGCACCGTGGGCGGCACCACGTCGGGGTATTGCGAGATCGGCAGGCTGAACAGCGCCACGCCGCCGATCAGGACGATCAGGATGGCCAGCACGTTGGCCAGCACCGGCCGGTTGATGAAGAATTCCGATATCATCGGTGCCCGCCGCGTCTCTCAGCCGGCGGTCGCGGAGGCGGGGGGCGCCGGAAGCGGGTCCACTTTCTGCCCGGGCACGGCACGCAGCATTCCGTCGACGATCACGCGCTCACCCGGCTTCAGTCCGCTGTCGATGACCCGCAGCGCGCCCTCGGGCGGGCCGGGCACGACGTGGCGTTCTTCCACGATGTCGCCTTGTCCCACGACCAGCACGTAACGACCGCCCTGATCGGCGGCCAACGCCACGTCGGGCACCAGCACCGCCTCGACGTCACGCTGCACCGGCACGCTGACGCGAACGAAGTAGCCGGGCAGCAGCAGGTGATCCTTGTTGGCGAAGATGGCGCGCGCGGCCAGGGTACCGGTGGACGGGTCCACGCCCGGAGCCACATAGTCCAGCGTGCCCGCGTGCGGCGTCCCGGTTTCGGTCTGCAATCCGACCTCGACGGGAATGCTGCCCACCTCGCGAAGCGTCTTCCCCAGCTTGGCTAGTTGGGCGCGGATCTGTAGCACGTCGCGCTCGGCGACGTTGAAGTTCACGTACACGGGCTGGAGTTGCACCTCCGTCGCGAGTTTCGTCGGGCCATTCTCGCCGACCAGTTCGCCGACCGACACGAGGCGCGCGGTCACGATTCCATCGAACGGCGCGAGCACCCTCGTGTAGGTGTAGGTGACCGCCGCTTGCTGTGTCGCCGACTGCGCCTGCTGCACCTGCGCTCGATCGGAATCGCGAGTGGCAAGCGCTTGATCCACCGCCGAGGCAGAGGCGGTGCTCGTCCGGCCCAAGGTCGCCTGGCGCGTGTACTCGACCTCGGCCTGTTGCAGCAACGCCCGCTGTTGCGCCTCCTGCGCCTGCGCCTGCTGGAGCTTCAACTGATAGGGCAGCGGTTCTATGGTGAAGAGTACATCGCCCTTGCGCACCTCCGCGCCGTCCTTGTAGCCGACGTCCTGGAGATAGCCGGAGACCCGGGCGAAGAGATCAACCGAGTTGACCGCCGCCACGCTGCCGGTGGCGTCGAGGGTTCGGGTGATCTTCCGCTGCACGGCCGGGGCGACCGTCACCTTTGGGGGCGCCGGCGCCGGCGCGGACCCGTGGCGGTCTTTGCAACCCGCCACCGACATCACCGCCAACACGGCGCAGGCTGCGTGAAGTGTCCTCATGGGGTCAACGCGACTGCCTCTCACCCGTCCTGATCCTATCGGCTAAGGCATCTCGGCCAGAATGTCGATGAAAGAGCAATGAGTAAGCGAGCATATCCGCAGGCTTCGCGGCGGCGAGGCTGTTCACCAATGGGAAACGTCGTGATGGCCTAATAGCGGGCGAACAGCGCGAAGGCTCAAACGCGGTGCGCTTCGGCTTGGCAGGGTTTGTCGTCGCGGCCCATCTCGTCGGGACCACGCTCGCTTTGGGGGCACCGGTTCCCGCCGTCGATCCCTCCGCGGCGTGCGTGCGCGCCGCGACGGTGGCGGAGCGGCGTTGGGGGTTGCCGGCGCATCTGCTGGAAGCGATCGGCATGGTGGAGAGCGGGCGGCGCGATCCGGACTCCGGACAGCCGCTGCCTTGGCCGTGGAGCGTCAACGTCGCCGGCGCGGGCTACGTCTTCGGGGCGGCGACGGCGGCCGGCGCGGCGGTCGGGTTGTTCCAGGCGCATGGCGTGACGTCGATCGACGTCGGGTGCTTTCAGGTGAACCTGCATTATCACCCCGACGCCTTCGCCAGCGTGGCGGAGGGGTTCAACCCGGCGGCCAACGGCGATTACGCTGGCCGGTTCCTCCGCGCGCTGTTTCAGCGCAGCGGCAGTTGGGAGGAGGCGATCGGCGATTACCATTCCGCCGACCGTGGGTTGGGCGGCGCGTACCGCGCGCGGGTGTTGCGGGCCTGGCGGCGGCTTGACGCCGGGATGGTGCTCCCGGCGCCGAGCGACCCGCACGTCATCCTCGCGACGGCATCCGTGGCGGCGATTCCCGTCTACACGCCGGTGACGGTACCGGCGTCGTTGCGCGCTGCTTTGGGGTTGCCTCCGCTCCGTCTCACACATCCGTAACGTGTATTCTTTTTGAGAAATCTTCTGTTGAAACAAGACGGCCGAACGAGCAATCATGAGTTGTGGAGTTTTTTTTGCACACAACCGCAACCGGCATCGGGCTGGTCGCACTGCAAAGGAGTTCGTTCGATGCTTGCCCTCTATGTCCAGCTCCAAGAACTTGCCGTCCGGTACCGGCGGGACTCGAGAGGCGTGACGGCCATGGAATACGGCCTGATCGCCGCGCTGATCGCCGTCGTGATCATTGGTGCCCTGACGACGATCGGCACCAGTCTGTCAACCAAGTTCGGCGCGATCGCAACTGCCCTGGGTTGATTCTGTCTCGTGCGCGGGCGGGCGGAGGGAGTGCCCCTTGGCCCGCCCGCCGCCTCTTGAGAATAGCGGAAGCCGCCCTGGAATGTCGTTGCTTATTCAGCTTTGTCTGTTCGCGGCCATCGTAGCGCTCGTCCTCGCTGCGATCCACGATCTTGCTGTGCGCACCGTTCCGAATGAGCTCATCACGGCGGTGGGCGCTTGCGCGCTCGGGTTAGCGGCTCTCCAACATCGTCTGCTGATCTCCCTTGCGATCGCTTCCCTCCTCATGGTTCTGACGTTCATCCTCTGGACTCGGGGCTATCTGGGCGGGGGAGACGGGAAGCTGCTAGCCATATGCGCGCTGCTCGTCGCGCCCGGGAACGTCTTCCCAATGCTGCTAGCGACAGCCCTGGCTGGCGGCCTGCTGTGCCTGCCCTACCTGCCCGGCCGGCACATTTTCTCCCGGCCGGCGCCTACCCGGCCTGACGGGCTACTGGCGCGCCTGCTGCGCTGCGAGCACTGGCGCCTGCGCCGGCGCGGTCCGTTGCCCTACGCGGTGGCGATCGCCGCCGGCACCCTCTCGGCCCTCCTGCACGGAGTCTGAACGCCATGCTGCGGACCCTCATAATCGGGATCGGCGGCCTGCTGCTCGCCGCCGTCGCGCTGGTCGCCTATGTTGGCCTCCAGCCCGCCAAGCCGGCTGGCCCGGTCGCCCAGAAGATGGTCGCGGTCATCGCCACCGCCCATGCGGTCCGCGCCGGCAGCCTGCTCCAGCCAAGCGATATCGGCACGACCGAGGTCGCCGGGGACAAAATCCCGCCGGGCGCTCAGCCGGACACCGCCGAGGCGCGCAACGCACTGGTCGGCGCGATGGTGCGCCGGATGCTGGGCGAACACGAAGCGATCGCCGGCGACGATGTGCTCCGCCCAGGCGACCGCGGCTTTCTCGCTGCCGTCCTCGCCCCCGGCTCGCGCGCCATCTCGGTCGCCGTCGATGCGGTCTCCGGCGAGGCCGGGCTGATCTGGCCGGGGGACCGGGTGGACCTGATCCTGACGCAGACGATCGAGGGCACCGACCAGTCCCTCGCGCATCGCGTGTCAGGCGAGACCGTGCTGGCCGATGTCCGCGTCATCGCCGTGGACCAGCAACTCGTGCAGGGCGGGCAGGCGTCCGGCCTGTTGGCCGGGCACGCCCCGACCTCGCGCACCATCACGCTGGAGGTGACGCCGCACGATTCCGCGCGCATCGCCGTCGCGACGCGGCTGGGCAAACTGCTGGTCGTCCTGCGCGCCGCCCAGCCGGATGCCGTTGCCGCGACGGCGCCCTCACCCGCTCCAATCCTCGCGCATGCGTCCGCGTCCGGCGCTCCGGCCAATGGACCGGTATGGGGTGGCGACGTGTCGAAAGCCCTCGGCAAGGAGAGCGCTGCGCCGCAGACTGAGGTGCGGCTCTTTCAGGGCACCAAACAGGTCGAGGCTTACAGATTCTAAACCATTAGGTGCTGCAATGCCTCGGTTCCGAAAATCGGAGCCGAGAGATCAGCATGATGCCGGAGTGTTTGGCGACCCCTCCCCCTACCCCCTCCTGCGAGGGGAGGGGGGACTGCCCCGTGGAGTCACCCCTCCCCTTGCGGGAGGGGGTAGGGGGAGGGGTGCGTCGGACATTCCTCACCTTCGCGCTCTTCCTGCTGGCGACCGCGCCCGCCGTCGCACAGATCGCCGCGCCGATCGCCTCCCCGATGGCGGCCGAGGACGTCGCGCCCAACTCGGCATCGCAGACCGTGGCGCCGCCCGCGCAGCCGGCGCCGGTCACGCATTTCGCCACCGGCGTCGCCGCCACCGGGCGCATGGCGCTCACCCTCAACGTCGGCGCCGGGCGCGTGGTGACCCTGGCGGAACCGGCGACCAGTCTGTTCGCCGCCGACCCGAAAATAGCCGAGGTGCGCCCGGCCAGCCCCACCAGCCTGTTCGTGTTCGGCATCGCCCCCGGGCGCACCACGATCGCCGCCCTCGGCGACGGCGGCGCCCCGGTGGCGCAGATCGACCTCACCGTGCGGCCCTCGTCCTACGGCTCGGGCGAAGTCGCCGGCATCGTGCGCGGCCTGCATTTCCCCGGCGTCGAGATCGCCGCGACGCCGGGCGGCTACACCGTCACCGGCCACGCCCAGACCCCGGCCGACGCCGAACGGGTGCTGGCGGCGCTGCGCCCCTATCTCGCGCCCGGCCAGAGCATCGACAACCGCCTGGCGGTCGAGACCCCGCTCACCGTTAACCTCCAGGTGCGGGTCGTCGAGGTGCAGCGCACGGTCACCCGAGAACTTGGCATCAACTGGACCGCGAGCTACTCAGGTACGCCGCTTAACTCGCTTGTACCACTCCCCGGCGGCCTGGGCGCCGTCGCGATCGCCGATCGCCTCATCGACGCGACCAACCCGCCGAACACGTTCAACTTCGGCACCCTCGGCACGAACCGCAGCATCAACGCGACGATCGATGCGCTGGCGCAGGACCAGCTCGCGACGATCCTGGCGGAGCCGAACCTGACCGCGCAGAGCGGCGAGACCGCGAGCTTCCTCGCCGGCGGCGAGTACCCGATCCCGATCGCCCAGCAGAACAACACCATCAGCATCGAATACAAGCAGTACGGGGTGTCGCTGGCGTTCGTGCCCACCGTCATCTCGGCCGATCGGATCAGCCTCAAGGTGCGCCCGGAGGTCAGCCAGCTCACCACCCAGGGCGCCGTCGCGATCGCCAACGGCAACCTCACGCTGACCGTCCCCGCCTTGACCGTGCGGCGGGCCGAAACGACGGTGGAGCTCGGCAGCGGGCAGAGCTTCGCCATCGCCGGCCTGCTGTCGGACAACTCGACGCAGAACGCCCGCGGCATTCCGTTCCTGGGCGAGCTGCCCATCATCGGCGCACTCTTCCGCTCGACCGCCTATCAGCGCGGACAGACCGAGCTGGTGATCATCGTCACCCCCTATCTGGTGCGCCCGGTCAGCAGCCCGACGGCGCTGACCGTGCCGACGCGCGGCATCGTGCTGTCCAACGATCTCGATCGCATCCTCTACAACCGCCAACTCGCCCGCGGCGTCGAACTGCCGCCGACGGTCCACATCCCGCTCGACGTGGGCTTCATCGGTCCATGAGGACACCCGCCATGCGCCTTACCCTCGTGCGACCCCTCCCCCTAACCCCCTCCCGCAAGGGGAGGGGGGACTCCCCCACGCAGTCCCCCCTCCCCTTGCGGGAGGGGGTTGGGGGAGGGGTCGGCACGAGATCGCTGGCGATCCTGGCCCTCGTGCTCACCCTCGCCGCCTGCGACCGGACGGAGCCGTACACACGCCAAGGCGACTGGCATCCGCTGGGCGCCAACGCGGCCAATCTGAGCGCCATGGTGGCCGACCCGCGCGACCTCTATCAGGGGCGGGGCGCGGTGTCCTCGGCCGGCGACCTGGCCGCCGCGGCGGTCGCCCGGTTGCGCGCCGATGCCGTCAAGCGCCTGCCCGCCTCCTCGATCTCGGACGTCCATGCCACCGACACCGGCCCGCAGGCCGCCCCGGGCAACGAGGCGACGCCCTCCGCCCCGGTCGCGGCGCCGACGATGGCCGCCACGCCATGAACGAAGCGGTCCTTCCGGCCGACCTGGAGCGCGGCCCGGAGAGCGCGCGCGCGGCGCGCGCCCCCGTGCTTGCCTTCGCCACCGATGCCGAAACCGAATCCGTCCTGCGCGAGGCGCTCACCGTCGATCAGCCGGAGGGCGCCGAGGTGCGGCGCGGCGGGCTGGACGAGGCGGCGCGGACGTTGCGGCGCACCGCCTCGCCGCATGTGCTGATCGTCGACATCAGCGGCAATCCGCAGCCATTGACCGCGCTGGCGGAGTTGTCGCAGCTGGTCGAGCCGGACGTGCGTGTGCTCGCCATCGGCGATACCGGGGACGTGTCGCTGTATCGCGGCTTGACGCACGGGTTGGGCGTCCTCGAATACCTGTTCAAGCCGCTCACCAAGGAACTGGTGCGCCAGCATTTCGGGCCGGTGATCGACCGCGAGAGCCCGGGAGCGCGGCTGCTGCGGGGCGGGCGCGTGCTCAGCGTCACCGGGGTGCATGGCGGGGTCGGCGCGACGACGATCGCGGCGAACCTCGCCTGGTATTTGGCCGAATGCGCGCACCGCCACACCCTCTTGCTGGACGGCGACCTGTACGGCGCGGCGGCGGCGATGCTGCTGGCGGTCAAGCCGCGTCCCGGGCTGCGCGTCGCGCTGGAAAATCCCGCGCGCGTTGACGATCTGTTCATCGATCGTACGGCGCAAGTCGTGGGTGAGCGGTTGCATGTGCTGTCCGGCGAAGGCCGTCTGGCCGACGCGCCGCCGATCGCCCAGGGCGCGCTGCCCGCTCTGCTGGAGATTCTTCGCCGGCGCTACAAATTCCTGGTGTGCGACGCCGCCTGGCCGGCCAGCCGGATCGGCCGCGGGCTGTTCGATCTCGCGCATCAACGCATCCTGATTACCGAACCCTCGGTCGCCGGCGCGCGCGACGTGCTGCGCTATCTGGCGATCCCCCAGGCCTCGGCGCTGCCGGGGGCGGCGCTGACCGGCTCGACCTTGGTGGTGCTCAATCAGATGGGGACGAAGGGGGGCCTCAGTCTGGCGCAGTTCGAGCAGGCGACCGGGCGCAAGCCCGACCTCGTGATCCCCCACATGAAAGGCGCCCTCCGCGCCGCCGCCGATCTCGGCGAGCCGGCGGGGGCGGCGGTCCGGCCGTTCCGCAAGGCGATGGCCGAGTTGGCGTTTCGCGCCGGATCGGTCGGTGCGGCCCCCGGCCGGCGGCGTTCGCCGTGGGGCCGCCGATGAGCGATCTGCCGGTGTTCGGGCGGCGG
>JBDTFI010000156.1:0-3457 GCA_039938035.1 Acetobacteraceae bacterium
ACATGGCGCGGCTGGGCGTCAGCCACCTCTACGCGTCGCCGATCCTGATGGCGCGCGCGGGATCGATGCACGGGTACGACGTGGTGGACCCCACGCGGGTGAACCCGGAGCTGGGCGGGGAAGATGGATTCCGGGGCATGGTGGCGGCGCTGCGCTCCGAGCATCTGGGGCTGATCGTCGATATCGTGCCCAACCATATGGCGATCAGCCCGGAGAACGCCTGGTGGCAGGATATGCTGCGCCTTGGCCGATCGAGCCCGCACGGCGACGTGTTCGACATCGACTGGCATCCCCAGAATGCGCTGCTGGACAACAAGGTGCTGCTGCCGGTGCTGGGAAAGCCGTACGGCGAGGCGCTTGACGACATCAGGCTCATGCATGGCGCCTCCGGCCAGGAGGTGCACTATTTCGACAATGCATTTCCGATCCGCCCGGAGGACGCGGCGGAGATCAGCGCACTTGGGTTGGAGGCGTACGACGCGGCCGATGCGGCGGGGCGCGCACGGCTGCATCGGCTTCTCGAGCGGCAGCACTATCGCCTCGCATTCTGGCGCACCGCCGGGGACGACATCAACTGGCGACGCTTTTTCGACATCAATGAACTCGCGGGCGTGCGGGTCGAGGTGCCACGCGTGTTCGAGGCAACCCATGCGACGCTGTTCCGGCTGTACGCCGAAGGATTGATCGACGGGGTGCGGGTCGATCACGTGGACGGCCTGGCGGATCCACGCGCCTATTGCCGGCGGCTGCGCGCACGGTTGACGGAGCTGAAGCGCGAGCGGCCGGCGTATCTGGTGGTCGAGAAAATCCTCGGCGTGGGCGAGAGCCTGGCGCTGGATTGGCAGGTCGATGGGACCAGCGGATACGATTTCATGAACGACGTGAGCGCGGTTCAGCACGATCCGGATGCGGCGCCCGCGCTGTCTTCGCTGTGGGCGTCGCTGTCGGGCCGATCGGCGGCATTCGAGCCCGAGGAGATAGAAGCGCGCCACGAGACGCTGGATCGTGGCTTTGGCGGCCAGCTCGATGCGTGTGTCGACGCGCTGTACCGCGTCGCTCTGCTAGGTCTGGCGACGCGCGACGTGTCGCGCGCGGCAGTCAGGCGGACGGTAATCGCGCTACTGGCGCATTTCCCCGCCTATCGCGGCTACGCCACGCAAGATCAGCGTCCCGCCGGCGATCAGGCGGTATATGCGCGCGCGCTGGAGGGTGCGCACGCCGAGCGCGATCTGGCGCGGCCCGAGGTGGTGGCGCGGATTGTCGGCTGGCTGTGTGCGCCGGACGGTCCCGTACGGCAGGCGGCGGCGACGCGCTTCCAGCAGCTCAGCGCGCCGGTGGCGGCGAAGGCGGTCGAGGATACGGCGTTCTACCGGTACGGCCGGCTGCTCTCGCGCAACGATGTCGGGTTCGATGCTGCTCGCCTGGGCATCCGGCCTGGTGAATTTCATCGCCGGGCGCACGCAAGGGGGACGCAGTTCCCGGATGCGATGCTGGCGACCGCGACCCATGACCACAAACGCGGAGAGGATGTACGCGCACGGCTCGCGGCACTGTCGGAGTGCCCTGACGAATGGGGAGCGGCGCTTCACGGCTGGATAGGACGCAACGCCCGCTATCGCGCGCAAGCCGGCGCGCCCAGCGCGGGCGACGAGGTGATGCTGTATCAGATGATCGTCGGCGCATGGCCGACCACCCTGACGGCGGAAGATCGGCCCGGCCGGCATGCGTTCACCGAGCGGCTGGCCGGCTGGCAGGAGAAGGCGCTGCACGAGGCGAAACTGCGGACGAGCTGGACGTCTCCTGATGCGGGGTATGAGCAGGCCGCGCGGGCGTTCCTCGATGCGGTCATGGGCGACGACGGGTTCGCCGCCGAGGCCGCGACATTCGCCGATCGTCTCGGGCCGGCGGGTGCGGTGAACGGGCTGGCGCAGGCGGTGCTGAAGCTCACCGTGCCCGGCGTGCCGGATCTGTATCAGGGGACGGAGTTCTGGGACCAGAGCCTGGTCGATCCCGACAACCGCCGCCCGGTGGATTTCCCCGCGCGGATTGCCGCGTTGGAGGCAGCCGAGCCGCCGGCGGTGCTGGCGGGTGCGTGGCGCGATGGGCGCGTGAAGCAAGCCGTGATCGCGCGGGTCCTGGCGTTGCGGCGGCGATCGCCCGGATTGTTCGTTGGCGGCGACTACACGCCGCTCACGGTCGAGGGGCCGTGCGCCGAGCGGGTGATCGCGTTCGCCCGTCGCAGCGACGACACTGCGCTCATGGTCGTGGTGCCACGGCTCGTGTTCGGGCTGATGACGGGCGACGGGATCGCGATCCCGCGCGCCGCCTGGGGCGGGACGACGGTGTTGCCGCCGGCCTGGCTGGAGGGCCGGGTATGGCGCGACGTGATCGGCGGCTCCGAGCGCCGAATGGGCGCGTCGGTTTCGGTCGGTGAGATACTCGAGCGGGTTCCGGTGGCGGTGTTCGACGGGCTCAGCCGCGCCGCGCCTCCGCACGGTGGCCGACCCGCACGAAGCTGATCAACGTCGCGCCGCCGGCGGCGATCATGCCGGCGAACAGCGACAGCCGGACCCCGCCGGCGATGCCCGAGCCGGTGGCGGCGCCGATGCCGAACATCAGCGCGACGATCGCGCTGCCTGTTGTCTGCCCCAGCAGGCGCGCCGTGGACATCATCCCCGACGCCGCCCCGCTTCGCTCGGCGGGGGCCGAGCCGATCAGCAGGCGGTTGTTGGGTGACTGGAAGAACCCGAACCCGAAGCCGCAGACCGTCATCCGCCATGCGACGTTCGCCCAGCCGGCATCCGCCGGCATGGTCAGCAGAAGCGCCATTCCCACCGTCATCACCGCCAGCCCCATGGCGCCCAGCAGGGTGGGCGAGGAGCGATCCGACAGCCGCCCCGCGATCGGCGCGATGATCACGACAATCGCCGGCCACGGCGTCATCAGCAGCCCGGTGGTGATCTGCGACAGATGGCCCACGTCCTCGAACAGGAAGGGCAGTGCCACGAAGGCGGTCCCTTGCGCGGTGTAGGAGCAGATCGACGTACCGACGGACAGCGCGAAGATCGGCCGGCGGACAGATCGACTGGCAGGATCGGCGCGGTACGCGAAAGCTCGCGACTGACGAAGATCGCGCCCAGAACGGCTGCGGTGGCCAGCTCCGACCCCGCCCAGAGGAGGCTCTCGCCACGCCCCAGCTCATCGACGGCGATCACCAGCAGCCCCAGGGTGGCGCCGTTCAGCGCTGCGCCCAGCAGATCGAAGCGGTGCCGGTTGCGCGGCGTCTCCGGCAGCACGCGGGCAGCGAGCCACAGGGCGAGGATGCCTGGTAGGATGTTCACCGCGAACAGCCAGTGCCAACTGCCGACCGCGAGGACCGCGGCGGCGACAGTCGGGCCGGTCGCCGAGGATGAGGCCACAACGAAGGCAATGAAGCCGATGCCGCGCCCCAGCATCG
>JBDTFI010000157.1:0-3422 GCA_039938035.1 Acetobacteraceae bacterium
TGTTGAAGCCCTCACGACAGACCGTCGCATGGATCTCGTCGCGCAGGCTGATCCAGGCGTCCAGCCGCTCGATATGCCCGCGGCCTTCCGCCCCCTTCACGATGCGGTCGAGAGCGACCCAGGCCATGATCTTGGAGAAGGTGAATTGCTGGCGGGGGCCCCGCACCTCCCAGATGCTCTCGTCGGGTTCCTTCCAGAGCGTCATCAGGTGCTCGACGATCGCGCACTCCAGGTTCCATGTCTCGCGCGGCGGCGCGAGGCCGCCGCGACCGCTCTCGTACAATGCATCGACCACCTCGCCGAAGATGTCGATCTGTAATTGCGTATGCGCGGCGTTGCCGATCCGCACGGGTTTGGCCCCTTGATAGCCGGCGAGCCAATCGGCTTCCCACTCCGTCAGCCGACGCTCTCCGGCGAGGCCATAGATCGTCTGGATCTGACCCGGGCTGCCGGCGACGCTGCGACGCAGCCATTCACTCCAGGCGCGCGCCTCCTCGCGGTAGCCGGCCTGCATCAATGCAAGGAGGACGAAGGTGGCGTCACGCAGCCAGCAATAGCGGTAGTCCCAGTTGCGCGCCCCGCCGAGCTGCTCGGGCAGCGACGTCGTGGGCGCTGCGACGATACCGCCGGTCGGGGCGAAGGTCAGCGCTTTCAAGGTCAGCAGCGAGCGCTGCACCTGGTCTCGCCACGGCCCCCTGTAGGTGCCGCGCCTGCACCAATTGTCCCAGAACGCTTGTGTGGCGTTGAGGGCGACCTCCGGGTCGGGAACGGCCGGGGTGGGCAGATGCGAAGCACCGTGAGTGAGAATGAAGACCTCCTCGGCACCGGCGCCCACCGTGAACTCCGCGGCGGTGGTGAAGTCGCGGCCCTCCAACGGCACCGTGCTCTGCAAGACGACGAGCGACGGTCCGGCGATGGCGCGTATTCCGAAGGCAGTCCGTAGGCGGGTGACCCAAGGGATGACCTCGCCGTACTCGAAACGCAGCGCCAACTCGAAGCACATCGCCACGCTGCCGCGCAGGCCACGCACGATCCGCACGATCGACGAGTTGGCGTCACCCATCGGCATGAAGTCGATCAGCCGCACGGCGCCGCCATCGGTCTCGAAGTCGGTTTCCAGGATCATCGTGCCGGGGCGGTAGCGCCGGGTGATGCGCGGGGAATGGTCAGCCGAGGTGATGCGCCAGCGGCCGGCGTTCGGGGTGTCGAGAAGGGCGGCGAAGCACGAAGGACTGTCGAAGCGCGGCCAGCACAGCCAGTCGATCGAGCCCTCCCGGCTGACCAGCGCGGCTGTCGTGCAATCGCCGATGAGGGCATAATCCTCGATGCGTGGGGGCTGGGATTTCGGATCGGCCACCCTCAACCCGCCCGGCCGTAGGCTCGGGCGCCGGTGTTGTCGGGGCACCAGCAGGTCGCCCCGATGCTGACCCGGCTCTGCATCGGACAGACGAAGGCGCCGGCATAGCAAGTGGTCGCCGCGACGGAAGGCCGGTCATCGTACGGGGGTGGCGCATAGGCCGCCGGCGGGGGGGTGTAGTAGACCGGCGGCGGCGGCGCGTAATACGCGGGAGGCGCGTAATAGAACGGCGGCGGCGCGTAATAGGCCGGCGGTGGATAGTAGACGGGAGGCGCGAAGCCGAAAAAGACCCCGACGCGCGCCGATGCGGGTGGCGCGAGCACGAGCGCCGCCAGCGCCATTCCAGCACACAGCGCCGCCGTTCGATGCCGTCTTGTCATCGCTCGCTCCTTGCCAGTCGCACCTCGCGGAGATCATGTACAACGTCTGGCCTGTCCGTCGAGTTCGCCGGCGCGAGGCCGGGAACCCGCCCATTGGCCAGATCGTCCAGCCCCGGCGCGGTCAGGCCGAGCCGAGCCGCGTAGATCCAGCTGCTGGCGAACACGCGCTGGACGAACCGCCTCGTCTCGACGATCGGGATGGTGTCGATGAACAGCATCGGGTCGGCCTCGTCGATCCGGGTCCCGATCGCGTCGGCGAAGCCGGCCGCGCCGGCATTGTAGCTGCCGAGGAGCCGGATGAGATCGCCGTGGACCGAGGGAAGCTCCGCCAGCTTCAGCACCAATTGCTGACCGAGGCCGAGATTGAGCGCCGGGTCGTGCAAGGACACCATTTTCAGGCGCGGATTGCCGCTTACCGCGCGCGCGGTAATGGGCATGATCTGCATCAGGCCACGCGCGCCCGCCGGCGACACCGCCGCCGGATCGAAATTCGATTCCGTGCGGGTAAGGCCATAGACCAGCGCCTGATCGACGACGAACCCGCCCGCCGGATGCAAGGGCGGCACCGGGAATTGGAGCGCATCGTGCGGGACGCCGTCGGCCTCCCGCACCAGTTCCGCGAGCTGAGCGGCGAGATCGGTGAGATGAGCCTCGGCGGTGGCGAGCAGCAGCGCCCGGCACAGCGGCGCATTGTCGACGATCTCCGGCCATAGCGCGCGGAACTCCGCCTCGGCACCCGCCTTCTGGCCCACTTGCAGCAACGCGAAAGCGCGCCGCGCGCGCGGGATCGCCGCCAGCGCGTCGACGTCCGCCTGCGAGAGGATTTCGTGGCCCAGGACCAGCCCGGTTCCCCACCCGAGGACCCGCCGCGCGATCAGACCGTGGAAGGTACGTCGCTCGGCCGCGGCGCGGCGCAGCCATCCATAGTACCCGGACACGTCGTGCCGGCGCAGAGCGGCGCGCGCCGCCCAATAGGCGCCCTCAGCCCGCAGCGAGGCCGGCGCCCCGTCGGCGCGAGCAGCCTGCCCGAAACAGTCGAGCGCCCGGGCGATCCGGCCCTTGCGCCACGCCGCGAGCCCGGTGTCGACGGCCACCCGGGCCCGGAGAGCCTCGCCCGCGGACACGCCCGGGGTTCCGATATCGTCGGAATCCGCATCGGACACCACGACCGCGGGCAGCGTCGCCGGCTCCCGATGGGGCGGCATCGCCGCGCGCGGCGGCAAGCGCTTCGCCAGCAAGGCGCGAATGGCGGGGGTGTCGGCCTGCGTGCCGTAATGGGCGAGCCAGGCCTCGAGTTCGGCGGGTTCGGCATGGTGGAAACGGCCCAGAAGGCGATCGGCGAGGACCGGTCCGGCCAGCAGGTCGGTGGTGAGCGTCGCGTTTACGCGCGCCGCCTCGGTCATTCGCCCCGCCGCCTGGTCGGCGAACACGCGTCGCGCGACCGCGACCTCCGCCGGGCTCAGCGGCGTCGGCAACGTCACTTCCGCGAGGCTTCCGGGCAGCGCCATGCGCGGTATGGCGTAGGCGGTCTGATACGGATCGGAGGCGTCGTTCGACGATGCGGGCTGGCCGATCGCCGGGGGAACCAAAATCAGGAAAGCCGCAAGTACCGCCATGAATAGCCGGGCGGATGCGCGGCGGGGGGTAGCATCCATCCCTCGCATCGGATGGCCCCTAAAGACTGG
>JBDTFI010000158.1:0-4954 GCA_039938035.1 Acetobacteraceae bacterium
AGATAACCCCGCTTCCGCGCAGCCGTGCCACACTATCGGCGTCCAGCCCACACAGCTCCGCCAGCACATCGCCCGAATGCTCACCCAGCAAGGGTGGCCGGGTCACCTCCACCGGCGAGTCGGACAACTTTATCGGGCAGCCGACCGTCTGGTACGTCCCCCGCATCGGGTAATCGACATCGACGATCATCGCCCGCTCCCGCAGATGCGGGTCCGCCAGCACCTCCCCGGTATCCTGGCACGCCCCGCTCGTCACGCCCGCCTCGCCGAGGATCCGCATCACCTCGTGCTTCGTCCGCTGTTTCGTCCAATCCGTCACGATCGCCTCCAGGGAAGCTCGATTTTCCCACCTTGCGTCGGCGGTGGCGAAGCGGGGATCGTCGCCGAGGGCGGGAAGACCCATCGCGCCGGTCAGCGGTTTCCACATCTGCGGCTGGACGAAAATGTAGACGTAGTCGTTCGGACCGCCCGGCGCGCACGGGAACGTCGTGCCCGGAACCGTCCGCCCCAGCTGGTTGCCGACGCGCGGCGGCGGATGGCCCTGGCGCTGATGATCGCGCAGGCTGACGCGGATCAGATTGACCACGGCGTCCTGCATGGAGACCTCGACGTGCTGGCCCTTGCCGGTGGCATAGCGCTGCTGGATCGCGGCGAGGATCCCGATCGCCATGTGCATGCCGGTGCCGGAATCGCCGATCGTGGGGAAGACATAGGTCGGCGGGTTCTCCGGGAAGCCGGTCACCGCCATCGCGCCACCCATCGCCTGGGCGATCGGCTCGAAACTCTTGTAGCCGCTATAGGGACCGTAGGTGCCGAAGCCCTTGATCATCGCGTAGATCGGCCGCGGATTGATTCTGGCCAGCGCCTCGTAGCCCAGGCCGAGCCGGTCCAGCGCACCGGGGCCGAAATTCTCCAAGAGGACGTCCGATTGGGCGATGACCTCGCGGAACAGCGCCTTGCCTTCCTCGGTCTTCAGATTGAGCGTCAAACTGCGTTTGTTGGCGTTCAGGATCAGGAAGAACAGGCTGTCGCTGTCGGGCTTGTCTCGGCCATCCACGTCTTCCTTCTCCACCGGCGAAGACGTGGATACCCGGCCTTCGCCGGGCATGACGCCGGTGGGTTGGGCCGAACACTCAGCGCAGGGTGAGCTTGAAAAGCCATATGGGATTCCCCTGGACGGGAGCGAGGCGGGTGTTGGACGATTGTGTCCACAAATCCTGTTCGCAACCGCGAAAGATGAGCACAATTGCTGCGCTTGCGAACGGCGTTGTGTCCACAAATGCTGCACATGCGAAGGGCGTTGTGAGCACAAATCCGGGGCCGGGGCGGCCGATGTGTCCACAAAAACGGAGCCCTTAAGGGGCGCCGCGGGTCACGACCTGATGCGCGCCAAGGTCGCCGAGGTGGATTGGCCCGCGACGATCTCCGCCAGCAGCACCTTGCCGCCCCAACTTTGGACCAGATCGGCGCCGACCACCTCGTCCTCCCGGTAGTCGGCACCCTTCACCAGCAAATCGGGCCGCAGCTCGGCGATCAGGGCCTCGGGTGTATCGTCATCGAAGATGCAGACCAGATCGACGGTCGCGAGGCTCGCCAGCACGGCGGCACGGGCCGCCTCCTGCTGCACCGGCCGCGTCGTGCCCTTCAGCCGGCGGACGCTGGCGTCGCCGTTCAGGCCGACGATCAGGCGGTCGCAGCCCGCGCGGGCCTGCTCCAGCAGATGGACGTGGCCGGGGTGCAGGATGTCGAAGCAGCCGTTGGTGAAGCCGATCCGCCAGCCGCGCTGACGCCAGCGGGCCACCTGCTCGCTCGCCTCCTCCATCGTGACGACCTTGCGCAGGGCGCCCTGTTGCGGGCCGAGGGCGGCCAGCATGTCGGCCGGGCGGGCGACGGCGGTCCCGACCTTGCCGACGACGATCCCGGCGGCGATGTTGGCGAGGCGGGCGGCGACCGCGAGATCGAGGCCGGCGGCGAGCGCGCAGGCGAGCGTGGCGGCGACCGTGTCGCCGGCGCCGGAGACGTCGTAGACCTCCGCCGCTTCCGCCGGAAGATGCAGGACGCAATCGGGCGCCACCAGGGTCATCCCGTCCTCGGAGCGGGTCACCAGCACGGCGCCGAAGCCGTGGCGCTGGCGCAGGGTGGTCGCGGCGGCGACGATCGCCGCCTCGGTGTCGGTGGCCATCCCGGTCGCCTCGGCCAGCTCCTTGCGGTTCGGGGTGATGACGTCGGCGCCCGCATAGGGGGCGTAGTCCGGCCCCTTGGGATCGACGATGATGCGCCGGTCGGCGGCGCGCGCGGCCGCGATCAGCTGTTCGGGCAGCACGCCCGATAGCATCCCCTTGCGGTAATCCGACAGCACGGTGACGCTGGTCGCCGCCATCGCGTCGCGCGCGATGCGCAGGATGCGCTCGGCCAGGCGGTCGTCGATCGCGTTGGTCTGCTCGCGGTCGGTGCGCAGAAGCTGCTGGCCGGCAGCGATGTAGCGGGTCTTGACGGTGGTGGTCCGCCCGCCCTCGACCAGCAGCCACGGCTCGACGTTGGGCTGCCCGCCGATCAGCCCGGTCAGGTCCGAACCGGCCTGGTCGTCGCCGACCACCGAGATGAAGGCGACGGCAGCGCCCAGCGCCGTCATGTTGCGGACCACGTTGCCCGCCCCGCCGAGGACCGCGATCTCGCGGTCCTCGCAGAGGATGGCGACCGGCGCCTCGGGGCTGACCCGGGCGACCGCGCCGTAGACGTAGCGGTCGAGCATGACGTCGCCGATCACCAGCGCGCTGGCGTGGGCAAGCCGGCGGACGGCTTCGACGAGGTCGATCGGGAAACCGGAAGGCGGCGTGGGATTGCTCATTCCACACGCCCTAGCAACACCAGGCCCCAACTTTCAAGCACAGCGTGTGGATCAGGCGCTGATAAACCCGATCCGGTCGGCCTCCAGGACTACGCCCGTGAGGGCGCCGCCCATCACCGCCCCGGTGTCGATGCCAACCCGGTTGGGGCGGAGGACCGGGGCGGGGACGGGCGTGTGGCCGTGCACGACCACGGCCTCGAACGGGGTGTCGGCGGACAGGAAGGGCTCGCGGATCCATAGCATGTCCTCGCGTGCCTGCGCCGCGAGGGCGACGCCTGGCCGCAGGCCGGCATGGACGAAGACGTAGCCGCCGGCGCGATGCGTGAGCGGGAGCGCGCGGAGAAACGCGATGCGCTCCGCCGGCAGGCGCGCGGCCCAGGCGGCGGGGTCGTCGGCGTCGCCGAGGCCGAAGCTGTGCAGCGTCGCCTCGCCGCCGTTGGCGAGCCAGTGGCGCGCGGCGGAGGGTGTGCGGAGCGTGATGGCGTCGAGCATCATCGCCTCGTGGTTGCCCAGCAGGTTCACTACGGTGGTGACCCCCGGCGGTGGCGGCGCGGTCGCCAGCAGGTCGAGCACGCCGGCGCTATCCGGCCCACGATCGACATAATCGCCGATATGGACCAGCGTGACCGAGGCGGCGGGCCGGTTGGCGATGTCGGCGGCGATGATGCGATGCATCGCGCGCAGACGGTCGAGGCAGCCGTGCACGTCACCGACGGCATAGACCCGCTCTCCGTCCGGCAAGGTGGCGGGAGCGGCGGCGAAGGCGATCATGACGGACTCCGTGCGGGCTTTGCCGTGCGTGGCGGGCCATGCTAGATACGCGCCGCCGTGTTTGGGGGATAGTTTAGCGGTAGAACTCCCGGCTCTGACCCGGGCAGCCTTGGTTCGAATCCAGGTCCCCCAGCCAAATCCTGCTTTTCACAGAGACCCGCCTCCTGTATCTGCTCCTCGGCGGTCACCCTCGGAATCCACATGCCCTCAGCGCTTATCACGGGGATAACCGGCCAGGACGGCGCCTATCTCGCGGAGTTGCTGCTCGGCAAAGGCTACGAGGTCAGTGGCCTGCTGCGCCGCTCGGCGTCGTCCGACATCATCGGCGAACGGCTGCGCTGGCTCGGCATCCTCGGCCGGGTTCGCCTCGTCGACGGCGATCTCACCGATCTTTCCAGTCTCATTCGGGTCATGCAGGAGGTCCGGCCCGACGAGGTGTACAACCTCGCCGCGCAGAGCTTCGTCGCCGCGAGCTGGAGGCAGCCGCTGCTGACCGGGACCGTCACCGGCCTCGGCGCCACCAACGTGCTCGAGGCGATCCGCATCGCCCATCCGACGACCCGGTTCTATCAGGCGTCGTCATCGGAAATGTTCGGCAAGGTTCAGCAGCCGGTGCAGAACGAGCGCACCCCCTTCTACCCGCGCAGCCCGTACGCCATCGCCAAGCTCTACGCGCACTGGATGACGGTGAACCATCGCGAGAGCTTCGGCCTGCACGCCTCCTCGGGCATTTTCTTCAACCACGAAAGCCCGCTGCGCGGTATCGAATTCGTTACCCGCAAGATCACCGACGGGGTCGCGCGCATCAAGCTCGGTCTGGCGCGCACGCTGGCGCTGGGAAATCTCGATTCGCATCGCGACTGGGGATACGCCCGCGATTACGTGCGCGCCATGTGGCTCATGTTGCAGCAGCCCACGCCGGATGACTACGTCATCGCGACCGGGCGCAGCGTCAGCATCCGCGCGTTCTGCCAGATCGCCTTTGCCCATGTCGGCCTCGATCACGAGGAGTTCGTGCGCGTGAGCCCCGACTTGCTCCGCCCGGCCGAGGTGGATGCCCTGCGAGGGGATGCTGCGAAGGCGCGCGAGACGCTGGGCTGGGCGCCGACCATCTCGCTTGAGGACATGATCGCCGAGATGGTCGAGGCCGACCTCGCCCGCCACCGCGCCCGCATTCAGATGCCGATGCCGGTTCAGCCGGTGGTCTGATACCAGCGGCCTTACGCGTTGACCGTTTCGGCCCATTTGCGTGTGGCGATTGATCGGATGGTGTCGGGCGGTGCAATGAGGGCGTTCGAGGCATCGCAGCAGGCATCGACGATCGCGGTGTAATCG
>JBDTFI010000159.1:0-5159 GCA_039938035.1 Acetobacteraceae bacterium
GCCTCGACATGGACGGCGTCATCGGGGCCGGGGTCGAGCACGACCAGCCCATGATCGGTCTCGATCAGATAGGTGTTGGTGCCGTGATAGGTCATCGGCCCGGGATTCTCGGCGACGACACGGCGTATGCCGGCCAATACCGGCAGCGCCGCGCCGCGCTCGGGTTCGGGCTCGGTCAGAAAGGCCATGCTCACCTCGTTCGGATAACGCAGTATCGCCGCGGACGCGGGGGGCTGGCAAATTCAGCCGCCCTCGGCCTCCAGCGTGACGCGCGCGGCGTCCAGCGCGGCGCGGGCTTCGGCGGTTACCTTGGGGAAATGGAGGTCCAGCCCCTCCAATGCCTCTATCAACGCCGCCACGACGACGAGATGAGTGAACCATTTATGGTCGGCGGGCACCACGAACCAGGGCGCGTGCGGGGCCGCGGTCTGCTTGATCGCCGCTTCATAGGCGGCCTGGTAGTCGTCCCAGTGGGCGCGCTCGGCGAGGTCGGCGGCGCTGAACTTCCAGTTCTTCTCCGGCTCGTCCAGCCGGGCGAGGAAGCGTTGGCGCTGCTCCTGCCTGGAGATATTCAGGAAGAACTTCACGACCGCGGTGCCCTGGCGGTTCAGATGGTGCTCGAAGTTCGCGATCGCCTCCAGCCGCTGTTCCCAGAGATGCTTGCCGAGGAGGCTTGGCGGCAGGCGCTGGTTGTCGAGCAGGCCCGGGTGGACCCGCACCACCAGGACTTCCTCATAGTGGCTGCGGTTGAAGATGCCGATCCGTCCGCGTGCGGGAAGGGCGCGGACGCTGCGCCAGAGGAAGTCGTGCGCGAGTTCCTCTGGGCCCGGAACCTTGAAGCTCGTGACCTGCACGCCCTGCGGGTTCACCCCGGTCATGACATGCTTGATCGTGCCGTCCTTGCCGGCGGCGTCCATCGCCTGGAAGACACAAAGGAGCGCCCAGCGATCCTCGGCATAGAGCCGAACCTGAAGTTCCGCGAGCCGGCCCACGCCGGCGGCCAGCAGCGCATCGGCATGGGCCTTGTCAAGCGCGGTTCCTGCGGTGTCGGCGGGATCGTAGTCGTTCAGCCGGAAGTGCTTGCCGGAGGTGACGCGATAGCGGTCGAGCAGCTTGCGGACCTGCTTGGCGGACAGGCCGAGCGCCGCGTCCACACCCTCCGCCGGACGCGCCATGGCGCTAGCAGGCCGGTATGACGCGTTGGAGGACGTCGGAAATGCACGCCTCCCGGAAGCACGCGCCGGCCATCGGCTCCGCCACGACGCCATCGGCCGCACGCCACAACGTCCATTGGCGCAGCGGACTATCGGCGGGGTAGAGCGCGGCGACCTCCTCGTATTCGGCGCCGTCGATGCAATGGTCGAGTTCGATCACCAGGCGGAGTGCGTGGAACTCGGCCCAGGCGGTCAGCATCAGAAGCTCCGGCACCGTGAAGGCGATGCCGCCGCGGTACTTCGGGGCGATCGCCTGCTTGTGGTCGAGCCTGTCCATCATGCCAGAGGCGCGTGGTGTCACTGCCAATTTCCTCCGCCGTTCCGATCGCGCTCGCCACGGCACCGGGCGATGAACGTCGCCGAGGGCCGGGACTTGCTGAACAGCATGTAATCACAGGGCTGTGATAGCAAGTCTCACCTTTGGGATTCCTTAGAATATACGTGCAACGATTGCCGGCATGGCATTCCGGGCACACATCACCGGAGTCAGATTCACGATTCCCGCTCCGATGACAACCCATCCGGCGCGCGGTTGACGATACGGTCACGCCGGGTGGCCGGACCGCCACACCGCCGCCGCGCCGCTTGCGGGAGAACCGAAGCGATGGCGTTAAGGAGCCGGCAAGAGTCGCGCTGGCAGGATACCCCAGTATGGCCCTGGTCCAACGCATCTTCCGCCCCGGCGCGGCACTTGCGCCAAGCGACGCGCTCGGCGGCCTTGCCATCGGCCTCGCTGCCTGCGCCGGCGCGGCGCCCGCCTGGGGGGCGCAGGTCGGCGTCGCCCTGGGCCTCATGACCGGCTCCGCCATCGCCGCCTCGCTTGGGCTTCGCCGCGCCCGTGCGCTGAGCGGCGCGCTTGCCGCGCATGGGCGCGACGCGGTGGCGCGCGCACGCCAGAGCGAGGCGCGATACCGCCTGCTCGCCGAGCACGCGGGCGACACGATCGTCCTCACCCGTGCAGACCGTACCCGCATCTACATCTCTCCGGCGTGCCGCGCGCTGTTCGGCCGCGAGCCGGAAGAGTTGCTCGCCCTGGATTTCGGGGACTTCCTGCATCCCGAGGAGCGGGCGCGGGTGGAGGCGGCCTATGCCGCGTTCTGTCAGGCCGGTGGACGGATCGCGCACATCTATCGCCTGCGCCACAAGGACGGCCATTACGTATGGGTGGAGTCGACCTGGGTCACGACGCCCGCGTCGGATGGCGCGGGCGGCAACGACGTCATCGCCATCGTCCGCGATGTGTCCGACCGGCGGGCGGCGGAGGAGCGGATCGCCTTCCTGTCGCGCCACGATCCGCTGACCGGCCTGCCGAACCGCGCCGCGCTGCGCGGGCGGACGGAGGAGGCTTTGCGCCATGCCGAACGCGGCGGCGCCCTGGCGCTGCTGTCGATCGACCTCGACCACTTCCAGGCGGTCAACGATCAGTTGGGTCACGCCATCGGCGATGCGCTGCTGTGCGAGGTTGCCCAGCGCCTTGCCGGCGCAATGCGGGAGACCGACGCCGTGGCGCGGCTTGATGGCGATGGCTTCGGAATCCTGCAAACCGGCATCGAGCGGCCGGAGGACGTGGGCAAGCTGGCGGAGCGTCTGCTCGCGGTACTCGCCGCCCCGTTCCCTACGGAGGCGCACCCGGTGACGCTCGCCGCCAGCGTCGGCATCGCCGTCGCGCCCGCCGATGGGGTGGAATTCGAAACCCTGCTCCAGAAATCCGAGACGGCTCTGATGCGCTGCAAACAGGAGGGCCGCGGCGCCTGGCGATTCTTCGAGCCGCGCATGGAGGCGCGGCGCGGCATGGTGCAGGCGTTGACGCTCGATCTTCGCCGGGCGCTTGCCGCGAACGAGTTCGAGTTGTTCTATCAGGCGCTGGTCGCGCTGGATGACCGGCGCATCACCGGGTTCGAGGCGCTGCTGCGCTGGCGCCACCCGACACGCGGGCTGGTGTCGCCGGCCGAGTTCATTCCCATCGCGGAGGATGCCGGCCTGATCGTGCCGATCGGCGCCCGGGTGTTGCGCCAGGCTTGCGCCGAGGCGGCACGCTGGCCGCGCGAGATCGGCGTGGCGGTGAACCTCTCGCCGGTGCAGCTCCGCTCGCCCGCCCTCGCACGGACGGTACGTGCGGCGCTGGACGCGAGCGGGCTGGCGTCCGGCCGGCTCGACCTAGAGATCACGGAATCGGTGCTGCTAGAGGAGGACGAGCAGACGCTCGCGACGTTGCGCGGCCTACGCGAGATGGGGGTCGGCATTTCGATGGACGATTTCGGGACCGGGTATTCCTCGCTGCGTTACCTTCGCAGCTTCCCGTTCGACAAGATCAAGCTCGACCAGTCCTTCGTCCGCGACCTGTCGGGCGGCCCGGAGGCGATGGTGATCGTGCGCGCCGTCGCCGGTCTTGGCCGCAGCCTGGGGATCGCGACCCTGGCCGAAGGGGTGGAGACCGAGGAGCAGCTCGAACGTCTGCGGACGGCCGGGTACGCGGAGGCGCAGGGCTATTTTTTCAACCGCCCCGGCCCGTCCCGCGCCATCGCCGGCCTGCTCGCCGCCAATCGCGCCGCCCACGAGCCGCGGGCGGCGGTCTCGGCATCATGAGGCGCGGGCGGCCCTACTTCGTCTGTATCCGGTGGACCCAGGCGGCGAACGCGGTCAGCATCGCGGTCAGGAAATCGCGGGTCGGCTGATCGGTCAGCTTGCCCTCGGCGTCGAACTTATTCTGCGCCTGCCCGATCATCACCTCCGGCCGGTTCATGACGAACCCGTTCATGAAGATGAAGCTCTGGCGCAGGTGGTATTGCGCGCGGGCGGTGCCTAGGAGCCCGCCGCTCGCCCCCATGAGGGCGATCGGCTTGCCGTCGAACGGCTGCTCGGGAGGGCGGGAGATCCAGTCGATCGTGTTCTTCAGTACCCCGGAGACCGAGTAGTTGTACTCCGGCGAGGCCAGCAACACGCCGTCGGCCTCCTTCACGCGCCGGCGCAGATCCTCGACCACGGCCGGAAAACCTTGCGCCCGCACATCCTCGTTATAGAGCGGGACCGAGGCGATGTCGGCGATGTCGATCGTCATCCCCTTGGGTGCCAGCTCCTGGGCCGCGCGCAGCGCCGCGCTGTTGAAGGAGCCCTTCCGCAGGCTTCCCGAGATGCCTACGATTCGCATTGTCCCGCCGCCGCTCATTCGCCCGCTCCTTTGTTTTCTGGCCGGAGTGATAAGCGCAGAGCGATCCGGCGCGCAATCGCACATCCGTCGCGCAGGCGTGAGAACGCGGCGGTTGGTGGCGGCCTGGGCGAGGGCTAGGTTCCTCGCTTCCTCAGTATCCACACGAGGAGAACCCACTTGTCTCCAGACATCAATGATATTTCGGCACGCCTGTTGGCGATCGAGACCGTCGTCGGGCACCTCCTGACGCACATGGCGGTGCGCGACGACGACCCGTCCGGCTGGCTGGCGACAAGGCGGACGCTCGCCTTGCGGGCGGCCGATCGGGTCGGAGGCACCAATGAGACGGAGGAACTCGCGATAGCCGTGCGCGAGGCCGTCGCGGCGTTTTTCGACGGAGCGGACTATGCGGTCCGGAGCCCGCGGCCGTCGGTGGCGCGCCAGTAGCGATCCCAACTAGTCGTGCGCAAGACTTGAGCGCGATCGGCGCCGGGCCACATCTCGCTGCGCGGAGGGTCGGTTTCCGACCCTTGGCGTTCGACGTTTCCTCCCTAAACCTGGCGGCGTCCCAGTGGGGCGTCGCCAATTTTCGTTGGGACGTGTCGGGGTGTAGTGTCCGCCGATGGACCTTGACTTCACCGAGGGCGAAATCCGCCGCTACTCGCGCCACATCCTGCTCGCCGAGGTTGGCGGGACCGGGCAGGCGCGGCTCAAGGCGGCCCGTGTGCTGATCCTCGGCGCGGGCGGGCTCGGCAGCCCGCTCGGGCTCTATCTCGCCGCCGCGGGTGTCGGCACGA
>JBDTFI010000160.1:0-6460 GCA_039938035.1 Acetobacteraceae bacterium
CCGCCGGGGCCGAAGCCGCCGTCGAGCTTTTTGCTGCACTTGCGGCATATCAGGGCGAGGCCTTTGAAGGGCGTGGGAACGTGGTCGATCACAGGCGTTCGCTGATGGCGATGGCGGCCTTGCAGCCGGCTTTGATGACGGTGGCCATCAGCTTGTAGGCGGGGGCCAGCTCGGCGTCGTGCTCGAGGCCGATGTCGCGATGTTCCAGCTCCTCGGCGCGGAACCGCTCGATCGTGTCGCGCAGCTCGGCCTCGTCCTCGCCGAGGCTCGCCGCCTGCGCGGCGTAGTGCTCGTCGATCGCCTCCTCGACCGCCACCGTGCAGGCCATCGCGGCGCGCTCGCCCAGCGCCGCGGTCGCCGCGCCGAGGGCGAAGCCGGCGAGGTGCCACAGCGGCAGCAGCGCCGTCGGGCGAACCCGGCGTTGCGCGATCAGGTCCTCGAACGCCAACAGATGCCGCTTCTCCTGCGCCTGCATGTGGCGCAACACATCCCCGCTGGGGCCGCGCCCCAGCACGGCGAGCTGGCCGGCATAGATGCGCGCCGCGCCGTATTCCCCAGCGTGATCGACCCGGATCATGCGCGCGACCTCGGCCTGTTCCGTGAGATCACCAGGCAGCGGAGCGTCCTCGGTCATCGCGTGCTCCGCTCGCCGCGCACAAGGTAGATCACCAGCAACAAGGCGAGGATCAGCGCGGCGATGAGGTTCATCGCCGCCATCGAGACCGGCACGCGCGGAACCAGGTAGGTCGGCGCGTCGCACGGCTTTGCCGGATGGTCGGGCATCGAGGCCAACCGCTCCGCCATCGTCGTTCCGCTGACGTGCGGAGCGGCGCATTCGGGCAGCGGGCTGGGCCAGGCGCCCTGCTCCACCCCAACATGGACCACCCCCAACGCGGCGCCGGCCAGCAGCGCGACGGCGCACAGGCCGAGGAGCCACGACGCGGGGCGGCGCGGCAGCACGGCGCCGATCAGCCCGAGCACGATCACCACGCGCCACGGCCAGCGCTCAACGAGGCACAGCGCGCAAGGGACGACGCCGCCCCAGTGCTGCGCTGCTTCCGCGACACCCAGCACCGCGCCCGCCAGGAGAGCGGTGATCAGCGCGGCGGTGTGCGGGGCTGGCAGCCTCATCGGCTTTCCATGCCCGGCTTCCGTCCCGCCCGCAACCCGCCTAGGCTCGCGCATCCAAGCCGGTGGAGGAAGTAGCATGCGACGCATCCTGTGGGGCCGATCCACGTCAAGCAACGTGATGAAAGTGGTCTGGCTGCTGGAGGAGATGAAGCTTTCTTATGAGCGCGTCGATGTCGGCGGCTCCTTCGGCAAGACCGACACCGCCGAGTATCGCGCCATGAACCCGACCGGCCTGGTGCCGACCTTGCAGGAAGACGATTTTACGTTGTGGGAGAGCAACGCGATCCTGCGCTATCTCGGCGCCGGCTCGGCGTTCTTCCCACAGGAGGCGCACGCACGCGCGAACATCGATCGCTGGATGGACGCACAGCAGACGACGATGAACCGCCCGCAGGGGACGCTGTTCCTCAGCCTGATCCGCACCTCGCCCGAGAAGCGCGACCCAGCGGTGATCAGCGCCGCCATCAAGGAATCCGCGGCCGCCTGGGGGCTGATCGGCGCCGAGCTTGGCAAGCACCCCTATATCTGCGGCGACGCGCTGAGCCTCGCCGACATCTGTTGGGGCGTGCATGTGCATCGCTGGCTGAACATGAGTTTCGACCGGCCGGAGGTCGCCAATCTGAAGGCGTGGTACGACCGGCTGCTGGCGCGGCCCGCCTATAAGACGCATGTGGCGCGAGAGATCGTTTGATCCGCATCCTCAAGGGAGGCGCGTCGGCGGAGGCGACAACCGAGGCCGATCGGCGCGTGCGCGAGACGGTCGAGGCGATCCTCGCCGAGGTCGGCGCGCGCGGCGAGGCGGCGGTGCGCGATCTGTCCGCGCGCTTCGACAAGTGGGCGCCGGCCTCGTTCCGGCTCTCGCGCGCCGAGATCGAGGCCTTGATCGCCTCGCTGCCGGTGCAGGTCGTCGAGGACATACGGTTCGCCCAGACGCAAGTGCGCCGCTTCGCCGAGGCGCAGCGCGCGGCCTTGCGCGATATCGAGGTCGAGACGTTGCCCGGGGTGCGGCTGGGACACAGGAACATCCCGGTCAACAGCGTCGGCTGCTATGTTCCCGGCGGTCGCTACCCTATGGTCGCGTCCGCGCATATGAGCGTGCTGACCGCCAAGGTCGCCGGCGTGAAGCGCATCGTCGCGTGCACGCCGCCGCTCAACGGCGCCCCGCCCGCCGCGACGGTCGCGGCGATGGCGCTGGGCGGCGCCGACGAGATTTACATCCTGGGCGGTGTGCAGGCGATCGCGGCGATGGGCCTCGGGACCGCCTCGATCGCGCCGGTCGACATGCTGATCGGACCGGGCAACGCCTACGTCGCCGAAGCCAAGCGCCAGCTGTTCGGCCGCGTCGGCATCGATCTGCTCGCCGGGCCGACCGAGACGCTCATCATCGCCGACGACACGGCGGACGTGGAGATGTGCGCGACCGATCTGCTCGGCCAAGCGGAGCACGGCCCGACATCTCCGGCGATCCTGCTGACCACCTCGCGGCGGATCGCCGACGCAATCGAGGCCGAGATCGCCCGGCAGCTGAGCGTGCTGCCGACCGCCGACATCGCCTCGGTCGCGTGGCGCGATCATGGGCAGGTGATCCTGTGCGACACCGATGAGGAACTGCTCAGCGAGGCGGACCGCATCGCGTCGGAGCATGTGCAGGTGCTGACACGCGAGCCGCGCTGGTTCCTGGAGCGGATGACCAATTACGGCGCCCTGTTCCTCGGCAAGGAGACCAACGTCGCGTACGGCGACAAGGTGATCGGCACCAACCACACGCTGCCGACCCGGCGCGCGGCGCGCTACACAGGCGGCCTGTGGGTCGGCAAGTTCCTCAAGACCGTCACCTATCAGGAGGTGAGTGCCGAGGCGTCGGCGATGATCGGCGAGTACTGCTCGCGCCTGTGCGCGATCGAGAACTTCGCGGCGCATAAGGAGCAGGCCGATCTGCGGGTGCGGCGTTATGGGGGGCGGAACGCGGGGTGATGGCTTCACCTCTCCCGCGGCGCGGGAGAGGTGAAGCGGGCCAACGCGCTTAGCGACGCATCATCCCCCGCCCCGCCACGATCAGCGTCACCCCGAACACCACGTTCGCCCCCGCGACCATCGCGAACAGCGCCGGAACCCCGAACCCAGCGTGGACCGCCGCGCCGCCCGCGACCAGGAGCACCCCGAGGCGCAGCAGGCTCGCGGCTGCTGGCACGGCGGCTTTCCCCGCGCCCATCAGCGCGAAGGCGAGGCCGTAGGCCACACCGGACAGCGCCAGCGTTGCCGCGACGCTTCGCAGGTAGAGCACCCCGCTCGCCGCCACCGCCTTGTCGCGGGTGAACAGCGCCATCCACCATCCCGGGGCGACGAACGCGATCAGCGCGAAGCCGATCCCGATCAAGCCGCACACCAGGGCCGTCGCGCGGGTCACGGCGCGGGCGCGTTCCGGTTGCCCGGCGCCCAGGTTGGCCGCCACCATCGCCACGGCGGCCGAGCCGAGCGCATAGCTGATCGGCGTCTGCACCAGTTCCAGCCGCTGGGCGACGCCATATCCCGCCAGCGCCGCCGCGCCGTATCGCGCCACCAGCATCGTCGCCACGATAGCCGCCGCCTGAAACAGGAAATTGGTCGCCGCCGCCGGCACGCCGATCGCCATGATGCGGCGCAGCACCGCCGCCCGGAGTCCGAGCGTGCCCGCGCGCAGGCCGGCGCCGGCACGGCGCGAGCACAGATAGGCGAACACGACCGCCGCGCCGGTCCCGTAGCTCGCCAGCACCGCGACCCCGGCGCCGGACACGCCGAGGCGAGGGAACGGCCCTAGCCCCAGGATCAGCGTGGGCGAGAGCACGAGATGCACCGCCTCGCCGGCGACAATGGCGCCGGCCGAGACCGCCATCGCGCCGGTCCCACGCACCGCGTTGGCGAGCAGGTTCATCAGCCACACCAGCACCACGCCGCCGAAGACGACCGCCGAATAGGCGCACGCCGCGTCTAGGGTCGGTCCGCTCGCGCCCAGGACCCGGTAGAGAGGTGGCCCGACCAGCACCATCACCGCGCCGAGCGCCACTCCGAATCCGACCGCGAGCCATAGCGCCTGCGCCGCCGTCCGGTCGGCCGCCTCTCTGTCCCCAGCGCCGAGCGCGCTGGCGACGGCCGCCGAAACGCCGATGCCGATTCCGCCGGCGGAGATCATCTGGCAGACCAGGAACAACGGGAACACCAGCGAGACGCCGGCCAAGGCATCCTTGCCCAGCCAGCCAACGAAGGCCGCGTCGGCGGCGATGAACCCGACCCTGGCGATGGCCTCGCCGACGTTCGGCGCGGCGAGGCGCAGCAGGGACGGAAGCACCCGTCCCTCCAGCATCAGCCGGGTGCGCGGCGGCGCGATCCGCGCGCCGGGCAGTTTCACGACGATTGTTCCGTCCGGCATCTCGCCCTCCGTTCCTTGGTCGGGCGAGCATGTCCAGCGCGACAGAGACGGGCGATTACCCGCGAGGTAAGCACATCGGCATTTCCCGCGTGCTAGGAATTCGCCGCATGGAGACACAGACGCATGGCGGCGCGAATGCCGCGCTCAACGGCAGGCCGGCGATCGGCGGCCTGCTCGCTCGCACGCGCAAGGCGCGTCGGATCAGCCAGCTCGACCTCGCGGGCGACGCCGGCATCTCGGCCCGGCACCTGAGTTTCGTCGAGACCGGCCGGTCGCGGCCGTCGCGCGACCTCGTACGGCGGCTCTGCGAGACGCTGGGCGTGTCGCCGCGCGAGGGCGACGCCTTCCTGCTCGCCGCCGGGTTCGCCCCGGCGCATCAGGAGACACAGCTCGAATCTCCCGCGATGGCGGAAATCCTGGCGGCGCTGCGCCTGATGCTCGGCCGCCACGATCCGTTGCCGGCGGCGGCGTTCGATGCGCGCTATGACTACGTGATGGTCAACGCGGCGTATGCGGCGTACGTGAACGCCTGCCTCGCTTCGGGCGCCGACGAAACCGTGGGAAGCGGTCCGGTCGCCCCGCTGGCGCTGCTGCCCGCGACCCGTCCCAACATGCTGCGCCTGCTGTGCCACCCGCTGGGCGCGCGCCGGATGCTCGGCAACTGGGCGGAGGTGACGCGCGAGGTCATCGGCCGCGCCGCCCGTGAGGTGCGGCTGGTGGCGGCCGATCCGTCCCGGATGCCGCCGCTCGACGAAGTGCGGGCGCATCCCGGCATGGCGGGCCTGCTCCGCACCGAACCAGGCAGCGGCCTGCTCGTGCCGGTCGAGATCCGCCAGCCGGACGGCACGATTTCCCGCTTCATGACGACGCTCGCCACCGTCGGCACCGCCCAGGACCTGACATTGCGCGACCTGCGGATCGAGACGTTTCACCCGATTCCGGGCTGATCGCGCTCAGTCCAGGCAGCGGGCGAAATGCGCGTCAAGCCGTGCCAACGTCGACGGCCATGCATAGCTGCGCTCCATCGCGGCGCGGGCGGCGGTGCCGAGGTTCGGGTGATCGCCGTCAAGGATCGAAGCGATGGCGCGGGCGGTCGCGTCGGCGCCGTCGGCGACCAGCAGCTCCGTCCCCGCTTCCGCGCGCACACCCTCGAACGCTTGGGGCGAGGCGACCACGGGGCGGCCCATCGCCATCGCTTCCAGCACCTTGTTCTGGACGCCGCGCGCCATGCGCAGCGGGCTGACGCAGACGGCGGCGTGGTCGACATAGGGCTGCACGTCTTGCACGCGTCCGGTCACATGCACGCCCGGCAGCGCGGCGAGCCGGCGCACCCCAACCGATGGATTGGCGCCGACGATCCAGAATTGCGGCGCCGGCGTGCGGCGCGCGAGCAGCGGCATCACCTCGGCGGCGAGCCACGAGACCGCGTCGATATTCGGCCAGTAATCCATGTGGCCAGTGAACACGAGATGCGGCCCAGGGTCGGGGAAGGGGTCGGGCCATTTGCCGGCCGGCGAAAAGGCGTCGAGGTCGACACCGTTCTCGTACCAGTCGATCTTCCCGGCCGATTCGGGCGCCAATTCGGTGAAGCACGCGGCCTCTTGCGGAGAGACCAAGAGCGTGATGCGGCTGGTTGTCGCCGCGCGGCGCTCGAACGCCAGCAGGTTGCGCGCCTCGCGCGCCCACACGGCGCGCATCGGGAAACCAGCGCGCGACACGTACATCGCCCATTTCCGCGAATCGATATCGACCATGTCGAGGATCAGCGGAATCGGCGCGTGCAGCACGTACGGCATCATTGCCGTCGTGTAGACGAGTGCGGCGTCCATTCCCTCCGCCAGTTGGGCGCCCACCCAGCGCCGCAGCCCTGGGTGGCGGTAGTAGTCGAGCATCATCGACCGGCCGGGCCGGGCGCGCAGCAGC
>JBDTFI010000161.1:0-6255 GCA_039938035.1 Acetobacteraceae bacterium
ACCGGGACCGTTCGCGCGCGGGCGACGGCGCTGCGGCTGGAGACGCCGACGGGACGCGGATTGCCGCCCGCCGATCTGACGGCGAGCGCCGATCTTCACGGCGGCACGGCGCGGATCGATCTGCACGCTACCGCCGGGGCGTCGCGGCTGACCGTCACTGGGAACACCGGGCTGAGCCTGACGGCGCCGCTCGATCTGCACGCCGAGGCCAGCGTCGATGTCGCCCAGGCCGATCCGCTGCTTGGTGCGGGCACGCGCGCGACCGGTCGGCTGACGCTCGCCGCGGCGATCACTGGGAGCGCGAGCAAGCCGGCCGGAACCGTGCGTGCGAATGCCGCCGGGGTGCGGCTGCTGAGCGGACCTGGCGCGGCGCTGCCGCCCGCCAGCCTGACCGCGCTGGCGACGCTTCAGGGTACGACGGCGCGGATCGACACACGGCTGACGGCCGGGGCATCCCATCTCGCCGTCGCCGGAACGGCGGGGCTGTCGCGCGACGGGCCGCTCGACCTTCGCACCAGCGGTACGGTCGATCTCGCGCTCGCCAATCCGGTGTTGCAGGCGGGCGGGCAGGCGGTGCGCGGGATGCTCGCAGTGGACGCGACTGTCGGCGGTACGCTCGCCGCGCCGCGTCTCGCCGGGGGCGCCACGCTGACCGGAGGCGATGTGCGCGACTACGCCGCCGGCGTGCATCTGAGCGCGGTCAGCGCGCGTCTGGCCGCCGAGGGCGGGATGTTGCGGATCGTGGCGTTCGACGCGCGCGCGGAAAACGGGACACTGGCGGCGCGGGGTAGCGTGGGGTTGCTCGCCCCCGGCATTCCGATCGACGTCACCGTCACGGCGCGCAACGCCACGCCGATCGCGAGCGACCTGCTGACCGCGACGCTTGGCGCCGACCTGTCGATCAGGGGCCAGCTGGAAGGCGCGGTGACGCTGGGCGGACGGGTCGACGTGAGCCGCGCGGTGGTGCAGGTGCCGAACCAGTTGCCCGCTTCGGTCGTGACCATTCCCGTGCGGGTGGCGGGCGCTCCGCTGCCGAAGCCGGCGCCGCCGTCGAAGGTCCTCGCCGACGTCGGGCTCGATCTGACGGTCGCGGCGCCTCGGCAGATCTATGTGCGCGGACGCGGGTTGAACGCAGAGCTGGGCGGGACGGTGCGGATCGGCGGCACGACCAACGCGATGCGAACGTCGGGCGGGTTCAAGCTGATCCGCGGCTCGTTCGATCTTGTCGGCAACACGCTGAGCTTCGATTCGGGCGACATCGACTTCAACGGCGCCGCCATCACCGACCCGGCGCTGCATCTCGTCGCGACCTCGATCGGCTCGAACATGGTCGCCACGCTCACGGTGTCAGGGACGGCGCGCGATCCGAAGGTGACGCTGAGCAGCGTGCCGCCGCTGCCGCAGGACCAGATCCTGGCGCAGCTTCTGTTTCATACGAATGCGGGCGCGCTGAGCCCCTTCCAGCTCGCCTCCGTGGCGGCCGGGTTGGCGCAGATCAGCGGGCAAGGCGGCGGGTTGAGCAGTCCGTTGCGCGGCTTGCAGAACGCACTTGGCCTCGATCAGCTCGGCGTCGGCACGGGAGCGAATGGCCAGCCGACGTTGCAGGCCGGGCGGTATCTGACCAAGGGGATCTATGTCGGCGCTCAACAGGCGACCGGTGGCGCGGGCGCGCAGGCGAAGGTGCAGGTCGATCTGACGAAGGGGCTGAAGCTGAACGCCACGGTCGGAAACGGCGAGGCGACGTCGGCGATCGGCTCGACCGGGGCGAGCAGCGGGGCGAGCGTCGGGCTGACGTATCAGTTCGAGTACTGAAATTGGCTATCCGCCGAGCACCCGGTCCGCCGTGAGCGCCGCGATCTCCGCCTCCGCGTAGTCGTGCTCGCGCAGGATTTGCGCGCCGTGTTCGCCGAGGCCGGGTGATTTCGCCCGCTTGTCGTCGGTGTTGAACGGCGCGGCGCCGATGACGTTGGGCAGCGGCATCGGTTGCGGGACGTGTTCGTGGGTGATCCAGCCGATCGCGCCGCTGGCGGCGACGTGTGGCTGGTCGAGAAACTCCCGGTAGGTGTTCAGCCGCTCGTGCATCACGCGGTGCGCCGCGAGGCGTTCGGATAAGTCGGCGAAGCCGCGCGAGGTGAGCAGCGGGCGCAGGTGGGCGCGCAACGCTTCAGCGTTCTCGATGCGGCCATCGACCTCGGCGAAGCGTGGGTCGGCGACGAGCGCGCCGAGGTTCAGCGCTTCGCACAGCGCCACCCATTCGTGCTGGCGGGCGACGATGATGTTGATCCAGCCATCCTCGATCCGATAGATGCCGCTCGGCGCGGCGGCGGGGCGTAGCTGGCCCTCCAGGTACGTTTGCAGCATCCGCACCACCTGGAGCCCGGCGGCGGCCTGCATGAGACTCGCCTCGATGTGGCAGCCGCGACCGGTGTCGCGGCGTGCGTACAGCGCGGGGGCGACGGCGGAGAAGGCATAGAGCGCGCAAGTCATGTCGACGGGAATGACTGGGACGCGGTGCGGAATACCGTCCTCGCCGACATTCTCGGTGATCAGCCCGGTGTAGCCTTGCAGCACCGGGTCCATCGCCGGGCGCTCCGCGAGCGGGCCAGTCGGTCCGAAGCCGGAGACGGAGAGATAGACGATGCCCGGCGCGGCGGCGGAGACGGAAGGATAGCCGAAGCCGAGGCGGTCGATCACCCCGGGACGGAAGCCTTGCAGGAACACGTCCGCGCCGCGCACCAGCCGCCACAGCACCGCGCGGCCTTGGTCGGATTTGAGGTCGAGCGCGATCGACCGTTTGCCGACATTCGCCGGGATGGAATAGGCGGTCTGGTCACCGTAGCGCACGCCGAGGCCGCGGCTCCAGTCGCCGCCCTCCACCGGTTCGACCTTGATCACGTCGGCGCCGTGCTGGGCGAGCAGCATGGCGCAGTACGGTCCGGCGACGCCCTGGCTGAGGTCGATCACCTTGAGGCCGGCGTAGGCTGCGGTATCGGTCATTACGTCTCACTCCCCTTCAGGCCAGACCGTGCAGGAACGCCTCGGCCACGGCAATGAAGCCGTCCGGATTGTCGGCGTGGACCCAGTGGCCGGCGTTCTTCAGCGTGACGAACCGGGCGGCGGGAAACAGGGCGCGGATCGCCGGGCGATGCGCCGGCTGGATGTAGCTTGAGCGGGCGCCCGCGAGGAACAGCGTCGGGCCGAAGTAGGTCGCGCCGCGCGGAGTGGCCCAGCCCTCGATGTCGGGTAGCGAAGCGGTGATCTCGGGGAGGCCGATCCGCCATGCGGGCTCCGCCCCGAGGCGCAGGTTCTGAACGAGGAAGCCGCGCACCGAGGCGTCCGGTACGGCGGACGCGAGTGCGGCGTCAGCCGCCGCGCGGGTCAGTCCCGGCGCGAGGGTGAGGGCGGCCATCGCCGCGACGTAGACGCCCATGCCGTGCGCATAGGGCACGGGCGCGATGTCGGCGACGAGCATGCGGGTTACGGAATCGGGGTGATCCAGCGCCGCGCGCATCGCGGTCTTGCCGCCCATCGAATGCCCGATCAACGCCGCCGGCAGCGCGTGCATCGACGCCAGCGTCTCCAGCACGTCGTCCGCCATGTCCGCATAGGTCATGCCGAACGCGTGCGGAGAGTCGCCGTGGTTGCGCAGATCGAGCGCGAGGACGCGAAAGCGCGCGGCGAGGTGCCGCTGCACGGTGCCGAGGTTGCGCGCGATGCCGAACAGCCCGTGCAGCAGCACGACGGGCGGCCCGGCGCCCATCTCGGTCGCGTGCAGGATCATGCGCGCCCCCGCCATGCGGCGATGGCGACGCCGCCGAGGATCAGCGCCGTGCCGCCCAGGAGGTCGGGTGTCAGCGGCTCGCCGAGGATCAAATTCGCGAGCAGCAGCCCGACCGCCGGCGTGCCGAGGAAGCCAACGGATGAAACCACCGTGGGCAGCCGCATCGTCGCCTCCACGATGCCCCATGTTCCGAGCGGCCCGGCGATCAGGCCGACATACAGGATACCGGCCCAACTCGGCAGGCTCGTGCCCAATGTGCCGTTCGGTGCCTCCCACAACACCAGCGGCAGCATCAGCGCCGCGCCGATCAGGAAGCACCACGGCAGCAGCTCGATCATCGGCGCGCGGGGCGGGGCCGTGCGTACGGCGATGATCGCGATGGCGAAGGCGAGGCCGGCCAGCAGAAGGAAGCCGTTTCCGATCAGCACCGACCGACTGGACCAATCGATCGCCCACGGCCCCATCAGGATGGCGACGCCGGCCACGCCCAGCCCGGCGGCGAGCCAGCGGCGCGGCGGCATGCGCTCGTGCAGCACCAGCATCGACAGCGGCACGACGAAATAGATCGTGGTGTTGGCCAGCACTGCGGTTCGCCCGGCTTGCACCCAGGTGATGGCGAGGTGGGAGAAGATGAAGAACAGGCCGATCTGGAACACCCCGATGGCGATCAGCGCGGGCAGGTTGGCCCGATCCGGCAGTCGCACCCGCCCCGTCGCCGCCAGCAACGCAGCGGTGCCCAGGCCCGACAGCACCGCCCGGCTCTCGGCGAACCACAGCGGGGTCGTGCCGCGATCGATCGCGAGCTTGGTCAGCGGCCAGGCGCTGCTGAACAGCAATACCGAGCCGATCAGGCAGAACAGCCCGATCCGATAGCTTCCGGCGGTATCGACGGGGTCCGCGAATCTCACCCGACCAGCACGGCCTTGCCGATCACCTTACGGTCGATCACCGCCTGGATCGCCTCGGCGGCACGCTCCAGCGGGAAACGGTGCGAGATGCGGGTCTTCAGCAGCCCTTGCGCTGCGAGGTCGAGCAGCGCGCGAGTATTGGCCTCCGCCTGTGCCGGCTCATTCTGCTGGAACGCGCCCATGTAGATGCCGATCGCGTCGATCGCCTTGATGAGCAGGTAGTTGCTGCGAATCGTCGCCGGGCCGCCGCCGAGAAAGCCCAAGATGACCAGCCGGCCGCGATAGCCGAGGCAACGCAGCGATTCCTCGGTCACCTGCGCGCCGATCGGGTCATAGGCGATGCCGACGCCGCGCTTGCCGGTGATCTCCTTCACCGCATCGACGAAGCCGTCGCGATAGTCGAGCGCGTGTTCGGCGCCTTCCTCCAGACACGCCGCGCGTTTCTCGGCCGTGCTTGCGGTGGCGATGACGCGCGCGCCGGTCAGGCGGGCGATCTGGATGGCGCCGATGCCGATGCCGCCGGCGGCGCCGTGGACCAGCACCCACTCGTCCTTCGCGAGGTGGGCGCGTTGCAGCAGCGCATGGTACGGCGTCGCGAAGCCGGACAGGAAGACGCCGGCCTCTTCCAGGCTCATTCCGGCGGGAACCGGCTGGCAATCGGCCTCCGGCGCGTTGGCCTTCTCGACGAACGCACCGGATTTGTGGCGGCTCATGACCTGATCGCCCGGCTTGAAGCGGGTCACGCCGGTGCCGACCGCGAGCACGTCGCCCGCCGCCTCGCCGCCTGGGATGAACGGCGGTTCCGGGCGCACCTGATATTTGCCGGCGAGCTGCAGCACGTCGACGTACTGCACGCCGCGCGCGCGGATCCGTACCTGGACCTGTCCCGGCCCTGGCGGGGGCGGGTCGGGCAGTTCGCGGATGGCCAGGACCTCGGGGCCGCCGAACGCTTCGCAGACCACCGCTCTCATGCGCGTCTCCATCCAGGCGTTGGCCGGGTCTGGACCCGGGCGTGATCACGGCGCAGGGTGCGCCGCGCGCGCAAGACGCTGATTCGCGCCGCGATATGGGCAGGATACAGGATGCGACCGAGCACGGCCATGTTGCGTGGGCTTCCCCCGTTCCGGGATCTGCCGGAGGTCTTGCTCGAGGAGATCGACGCGATCAGCACCATCGTCCCCGTCCAGCACGGCGAGGAGGTTTGCCGGCAAGGCGTGGTGCCGACGCATCTCTACTATGTCATCGACGGGCAGATCGCCCTGGCCAGCACCGCGCCGGACGGCACCACCGCCGTCGTGGAGGTGATCCATCCGCTGGGCGATTTCGTGCTGGCTTCCGTCATGCTGCGGCTGCCGTATTTGCAGGCGGCGCATGGGGTTACCCACGGCCGGGTGCTGGCGATCGAAGCGGAGGCGTTGCGCGAGATCATCGAGCGCGCACCCGAGCTTTCGCTGGCACTGCTGATCTCGTTGTCGCGCGATTTCCGCAATATCGTCCGCCAGGTACGGGACCTGAAGGTGCGAACGACCGCGCAGCGGCTCGGCTGCTATCTGCTGGCGCTGCTGC
>JBDTFI010000162.1:0-3194 GCA_039938035.1 Acetobacteraceae bacterium
TACGCCGCGTACCAGCGCAGCGAGAAGCCTTGCGGCGGGAAGGTGATGAAGCGCCCGGCGGTGAAGGAGACCGGGATCACGAAAAGCGACGGCAGACACAGGAACAGGATGATGATCGCCGCGACGAACCACAGCACGCCGCGCGAGAGGCCCCGCCCAAGGCGATCGGCGCGCGGGCGGGCGAGTTTGTCCCATAGGGTGCCGACGATGTCGGACACGCGGCCGATCAGGGCAATGAGCCGCTCGCCCGCGTAAGCACCGGCGCGCGCGAGGATGCCGCCACCCGTGCGTCCAGGCTCGGCGCCATCGCCGGACAGCGTGGACATGCCCAGCAGCCGGTCGTACATCCAGAACACGAGGGCGGACGCGGCAAGCAGCACCACCGACAGCGCCCCGGCGAAGCGCCAATCCATCAGTTCCTGGACGACCGAGATGATGATCTGGGAGATCATGGTCTCGCGCCGTCCGCCCAGCAGCGCCGGCACGATGAAAAAGCCGAGGGCGGTGATGAAGACCAGGAGCCCCGCGGCGGCGAGGCCAGGCATCGAGAGGCGAAAGTAGATGCGCCAGAAGGCGTGCGCCCCGCGCGCGCCG
The DNA here is from genome assembly GCA_039938035.1 of Acetobacteraceae bacterium. Taxonomy (GTDB): domain Bacteria; phylum Pseudomonadota; class Alphaproteobacteria; order Acetobacterales; family Acetobacteraceae; genus DATFDN01. The sequence goes on from JBDTFI010000162.1 coordinate 595, forward strand.
AGCGTGCGGGCGGCCTTCACGAGATTGCCGTCGATCCGGTCCATCACCGACAGCATCGCCATGATGGCGAGCGGCATCATGGAATGGACCATGCCGATCATGACGCCGGTGAAGTTGAAGATGAGGCTCGCCGGTGCGTCGATGATGCCGAGTGCCAGCAGCAACCGGTTCACCACGCCGTTACGGCCGAGCAGGATCATCCAGGCGAAGGTGCGTACCAGGAAGCTGGTCCAGAATGGCATCAGGACAAGCAGCGTCAGCACGCCGCGCGCGCGCATGGTGGAGGTGGCAAGAAGATAGGCGACGGGATAACCCGCGAGGATCGCGAACAGCGTGGTCCAAGCGGCGATCTCGAAGGTGATGCCGAGCGTGAGCAGATAGACGGGCGTATGCACGACGCGTGCGTAATTTGCCAAACTCGGCGACCCGGCCTGATTGAAAAAGCTCAAGACCAGGATCTGCAGGACCGGGTAGACGAACAGCGCCAGCACGAAGAGCAGCAGCGGGTAGATCGGCCAGGCCCGTATCCAGCCCGAGTGGCTGAGCGGCGGGCGGGCGTGACCGATGGAAGCGGCGCTCACGCGCCTGGGCGGTCCGTCGGCAGCACCACGGTCTCGTCGAGGCCCCAGCCGATGCGCACGGCGTCTCCCGGCTGCGGCACGGCGTCGGAGTGGGTGGTGAGCTGCTTGACGCTCAGCATCGCGTCTCCGGGAAGCATGACGAAAAAGCGGGAGACGCCGCCGACGAACACGGTCTCCTTGAGAATACCCTCGGCGACGTTCGCGGCCGTCTCGTCCCGACCCAGCAGGCGCATGCTTTCAGGCCGGATCACCACCTTCACGCCCTGGCCCCGTGCCAGCGACGGCGCGCCGCGGGCGCGCAGCGCCGCGTGACTGCCGCGCACCTGCAATACGACGGTCTCGCCGACCGCAACGACGACGGCCTCCAGGATATTCGATTCGCCCAGGAAATCGGCGACGAACAGCGTGCGGGGGCGGAAATAGAGGTCTCGTGGAGTGCCGATCTGCTCGATTCGCCCGTTGTTCATCAGGCATATCCGATCGGACATCGTCATCGCTTCGTCCTGGTCGTGCGTGACGTACAGCACCGTGATGCCCAGGCGATTGTGTAAGTCCTTGATCTCGAGCTGCATCTGATCGCGCAGCTTGCGGTCGAGCGCGCCTAGCGGCTCGTCCATCAGGATGATCGAGGGGCCGTAGACCATGCAGCGGGCGAGCGCTATCCGCTGCTGCTGCCCGCCCGACAATTCGCGCGGCAGGCGCCCGGCGACGTGCGGCAGCTGCACGATCTCCAGCGCGCGCCTGACCTCGTCGCGGATGCGCGCCTCGGGAAGACGGCGCATCCGCAACGGGAAGGCGATGTTCTCCTGGATCGTCAGATGCGGGAACAGCGCGTAGTTCTGGAACACCACGCCGATGTCGCGCTTGTCCGGCGGCGCGTAGGTGGCAAGCCTGCCGTCGATCCAGACCTCTCCCGCGCTGGGCGCCACGAGGCCCGCGACCACCATCAGCAGCGTCGTCTTACCCGAGCCGGAGGGGCCGAGCAGCGTCAGAAACTCGCCTTCGCGGAGGTCGAGCGTGGCGCCGGCGAGCGCGGTGACGGGGCCGTACGTCTTGATGACGTCGCGGATGGACAGCTTGACGCTGTCACCGCGCTGATTTGACTCGGCAGCGCTCAGGACAGCAGCCAGGTATTGAAGCGCTCGATCGCCTTCGCCTTGTTCTGGCCCCACCATTCGGTGCTGGACTGCGTCATGAGCTTGAGATTGTCAGGAGCCGTGGGCAGAAACTTCGCACGCTCCTTGGAAATATAGTCGTACGCCTTCGGATTGGTCGGGCCGTAGGCGAGGTCCTCGACGAACTGCGCCTGGCGCTTGGCGTTGGCGGCGAATTTGATGAACCGCTTGCCGAGTTCGGTCTTCGGATCGCCCTTCGGAATAACCCAGCCTTCCAGCGCGTAGAGGCCCTGGTTCCAGGAGATCGCCGCCGGCGCGCCAGCCTCGATCACCACTTGCGCGCGGGCGTTCCAAAGTGGCAGCAGATCGACCTCCCCGTCCTGCAGCATCTGCGTGGTCTGCGCGCCGCCGGTCCACCACACCGCGACATGCTGCTTGATCTCATCGAGCTTCTTGAAGGCACGATCCATGTCGATCGGATACAGCTTGTCCATCGCCACGCCGTCGGCCATCAGGGCCTCCTCCAGCGTGTCGATCGGATGCTTGTGCATGGCCCGGCGGCCGGGGAATTTCTCGACATTCCAGAAATCGGCCCAGCTCGAAGGTGGGTTCTGTTTGAACCTCTCGGTACTGTGACACAGCACTGTGGCGTAGATGTCGGTGCCCATCCAATCCGGCTTGCGCGCCTCGGGCATGATCTGCGCCATGTCCTCGCCGCTCCAGTCAAGCGGCTCGAGCAACTTCTGCGGCGACAGCTCGTACACGTCGGCGTCGGTCGCGATCACCACGTCCCAGGTGTAGGTCTTGGCCTCCACGTTCGCCTTGATCTCGACGCTCGGGTAGTGTTCCCGGGCGATGTGGTTGATCGAGACGTCGGCTTCCTTCGCGAACGGTTGCATGAAGG
>JBDTFI010000163.1:0-6363 GCA_039938035.1 Acetobacteraceae bacterium
CGTGGCTGCGCAGCGCGAAGCTGTCGCCCGAGCCCTTGGCGATGGCACCCAGCAGCACGTCGCTCGGAACGCCGTTGCGCCGGCCCAGCGCCATCGCCTCGGCGAGCGCATGTACGTTCTGAAACACCAGCATGTTGTTGAGGATTTTCACCACCTGACCGCTGCCGACCGGCCCGCAATGGGTGACGTCGGTGCCCATCGTATCGAGGATCGGCCGCACATGGGCGAACACCGCGTCGCTCGCGCCGACCATGATCGACAGCTCCCCGCGCGACGCCGCCTCGCGCGTACGGGCGACCGGGGCGTCGGCGAAGGCGATGCCGCTTGCTTCCAGCCGCGCCCCGATCGCGCGCGTCAGCGCGACGGGCGAAGTGCTGGTGTCCACCACGCATTGGCCGGCGGACAAACGCGGTTCGAGTTCGGCGATGACGCTGTCCACCGCGCGTCCATCCGGTAGCGACAGCAGGATCAGGTCGCACCCGGCGATCTCCGCCGGTGAGGACGCGGCCACCCCGGCCGCCGCCAGCCGCTCCAGCGGCTCGGCGCGGCGGTCATGGGCGAGCACCGGCCGGCCGCCCTTGCGCGCCAGATGGCCGCACATCGGCTCCCCCATGACGCCCAGCCCGATGAACCCGATTCGCGCGATAGGGCGCATGTCCCGTCTCCGTCGTCAGAGTGCCGCGATCACCACCACGATCAGTCCCAGCACCAGGTTCGCCATGATCAGCTTGCGGATCGTCTCGCCCGCCTGCGCGGCGCGCGCGGTGCTGGCGGCGGCGCGGAAGCGGCGATAGGGGCCGAAGAAAATCCACAGGAACACGATTGTCATGATCCAGCCGAGCGCTTGCATCGTGTTGATGTTCCACGGCAGGTGCTGGAAATCGCCGCGATACTGCGTCAGGACCATTGCATAGGCGCTGATGAGCGCGATAGGGATCACATGCCAGAGCATCCGGAAAAACCGCCGGAACACCTGGTTGTGGACCGCCACGCGCTGCGCCGGCTCCAGGCTGGCAAGGCTCGGGCGGAGGATCAGCAGGGCGAAGAACATCCCGCCCACCCAGATCACCGCGCAGACGATGTGCGCGGCCAGCGCCCACTGCCAGGGATCGATGGTCATGGCGTCAACTCCTGAAGTTCGTCGACCAGCGCCGCCATTTCGCCCGCGGCGGCCGAGCGTGGCGCATATTCCGTCACGCCCAGCCCTTCGGCGAAGGCCAGCGCGAAGCCAGTGCGGTTGCCGAGCGTGGCGGCCAGTCGGGGCAGCTTGCGCGCCGCGATGTCGGCCTCGACCACGGCGCGCAGGCGTCCCGCGATGGGCACCCGGTTCAGCACGATCCGACCATCGCGCCGCTCGGCCGCGGCGAGCGCCATCGTGCCCTCGGCGGCCCACAGGTCGGGCGGGCTGGGCTGTACCGGGATCAGCACGAGGTTGGCGGCGCGGATCGCGACGCGGGCGTCGGTATCGATGCGGGGCGGGCTGTCGATCACGATGATGCCGTGATCGCGCCGCAGCCGCTCCAGCTCGGCGGCGAGCCGCCACACGGCGATCTCCGCCACGGTCAGCGGCACGGCGTTCGCCGGGCGAAGTGCCGCCCAGCGGGTCAGGCTGGCCTGCGGATCGGCGTCGATCAGCGCGACCTTGCGCCCCATCGCGGCGAGCGCGGCGCCGAGGTTGACCGCGAGCGTCGTCTTGCCCGTGCCCCCCTTCTGCTGCGCGACCGTGATGACCGTCGCCATGACCCGTCCCCGTTGCGCCCTCGCTTGCTAACAACCAGAATCGGCGCCGTGCCGCTACCCCACGCCACGACGGACCTGGATTTGTCGCTGATCGAGCGCCTGCGCGGGCGGGCCGAATTACTGAGTCCGGCGGAGATGGCGCGGGCCGACGCCCTCGCCCCGACCCTTGGCGTCCCGGCGGCCGCTTTGATGGAGGCGGCTGGGCGCGCCGTCGCGCGTGCCGTGCGGGCCCGCATCCGGCCCTGCCGCACGCTCGTCCTGTGCGGTCCCGGCAACAACGGCGGCGACGGGCGCGTCGCGGCGCGGCTTCTGGCCCACGAGGGCTGGCCGGTCGAGACCGCCGCGATCGGTTCGTTCGCTCCCGCCACCGCGGCGCGCGCCGATCTGGTGATCGACGCGGTATTCGGCGCCGGCCTCTCGCGCGACGTGGCTGGTCTGACTGCCGACACGCTGCGCGCCGCCCGGAGGATCGTTGCCATCGACGTGCCGAGCGGCCTCGACGGGGCGACCGGCGCGGTGCGCGGCTTCGCCGCGCGGGCAGAGCTGACCGTGACTTTCTTCCGCCTCAAGCCCGGCCACTTGCTGCTGCCGGGGCGCGAACTGTGCGGGGAGATCGTGCTCGCCGCCATTGGAATGCCCCCCGATGTGCTCGCCGCGATCGTCCCGCGCACGATGGTCAACGTGCCCGGCTTCTGGCGCCTGCCCCGCCCGACGCCGGAGGGCCACAAATACACGCGCGGCCACGTCGGCGTGCTCGGCGGGCCGGAGATGACCGGTGCGGCGCGACTGGCGGCGGAGGCGGCGCGACGGATCGGCGCCGGGATGGTGACGATCGCCGCGCCCTGGGGCGGGGCGGACGTCTACCGGACCGGCGCGCCCGGTACGATCGTCAGCAGCGCGAGCCTCGCCGAACTGCTCGCCGATGCGCGGCGCGCGGTCTGGGTCTGCGGCCCCGGCCTGGGGCCGGACGCGGCCCGCGAGGCGCTCCCCGTTTTGCTGGCGGCGAAGCGTTCCGTGGTGGCCGACGCCGACACGTTCACCGCCTTCGCCGGCCAACCCGACGCGCTGATCGGTGCCGCGATCCTGACGCCGCACGCCGCCGAGTTCGCCCGCGTCTTCGGCCCACCAGGCGAGGATCGCCTCGCCGCCGTCCGCGCCGCCGCCGCGCGCACGGGTGCCGCCGTCGTGCTGAAGGGCGCCGACACGATCATCGCCGCCCCCGACGGGCGCGTCGCGATCAACGCCAACGCGCCGCCCTGGCTGGCGACGGCGGGATCGGGCGACGTGCTGGCGGGCACGATCGGCGGGTTGCTCGCGCAAGGAATGGCCCCGTGGGAAGCGGCCTGCGCGGGCGTCTTCGCGCACGGCCGCGCCGGCGCCCGGGCCGGGCCGGGCCTGATCGCCGAAGACCTGCTCCTCGCCTTGCGGGCCGGGGAGTCGCTCCCCTTTGCACGGATCGGACGGTCATTGGGGTGATTCAGGTGGCGGCTGTCACCGGCCGATGCGTCCGCAGGAAGGTGCGCACCTGATTGATCGTCTGGGCGAGCAACTCCGAGGGCTCTCGCCAGGGATAGACCGTCACCTCGGCCTTCGGCGCCAGTGCCGCGATATCCATTGCGGTCTGGTACGGGTGCGCGGGGGTGTCGTCCGGCAGGACCAGCATCGGCGTCTGGCAGGACCGCACGAAGTCGCGCGACACGCTGTACACGAAGTCAGGCTGAACCCGGTAGAGGTTGTGCAGATACGGGTCGATCGTCGCCATGCTCACGTCGGGCCGCCGCGCGCGCAGCTCGGGGGCCCAGACATCCCGGCCGGCGTTGTACATGACGTCCGGGTTCTCTGGCCGGTGCCCGACCGGCTGGCAGAGCACGCCAGCCACCACGCGCTGAGGCGCCCGCTCCATGAGCTTGAGGCCGAACGGGCCGCCGATGCAGTAGCCCATGTAGAAGAATTCCCGGATGCCGAGGTGGTCCATCAGCCCCAGTTGGTCGTCGGCGAAGGCGGCCCACGGGTCATCGACCGGGATCGGGCCGCTCGATTCGCCGCCATTCGCGTTGCGCTGGTCCATCGTGATGCAGCGGAAGTCATTTCTGAAGGCGTCCATGGCGTTGAACACCGCAGTGGGCCACATGCTGACACGGGAGTTCAAGCCCCCGCCGGGGGTGACCAGCAGCGGGAATCCGGCGCCGACTTCCTCGTAGCGGATGCGGATGTCGCCTTTTTCGTAGAACGGCATGGGCAATTCTCCTTGGTCAGTGTGGTCACGCGTCGGTCTGGGTCGATCGTGTCCCGCCGGGTGGTGTAGGCGCAACTGCATCAGGGCAGGGTTGAACTCCGATACTGCCCGGCGGGGCACGATCGCCGGTCGTTGCCGAACTTGCATTGTGAACGATGACTCCCGCTAATGATGCGGCGAAAAGAAGTGAGGAGAACATCCATGACTCGTTTACGCGCCGCCACCAAGCCTGGTTTCAAGCGGGGAGCGCCCGCGTCGGCTCTCGCGGCTCTGTCGGCGGTCGCTCTCTTGCTGATGACGGGATGCTCCCAACAAAGCGGCGGCCAGGAGGGGCTCGCCCAACAGGCTCCGGACGCGACGGTGCAAATGCGTCAGGTGCAAGCCGCCTTCATTGGCAGCGGCGGCGGTGGAAGCGGTACGCTTCTCTACCACGGGGCGGCGTACCCTTTCACCGTGGCCGGACTCGGCGTCGGCGGCATCGGCGTTTCCACCATCGAAGCACAGGGCGACGTCTATCACCTGCGCGATGTCGCCGCCTTTCCGGGCGCCTACGCTCAAGGCCGTTATGGTTTTGCCCTGGGAAATAAGAGCGGCGGCGATCTGTGGTTGCAGAACGCCAACGGCGTGATCATGCATCTCCGGGCAAAGCGGGAAGGGTTCATGCTGAGCCTTGGGGGCGATGCAGTCGTCATTACAATGAGACAATAAGTCCGCCGCACCCATCCGTTCACTTGCTCATCCGAACGGTGTTACGTTCTCCCACACAAGCTCGCTTGTGAGGATAAGATCGTGGCCGACCCCTTCGCTCTCGACGGAAGCCACGCACTGATAACCGGGGCATCGAGTGGGCTCGGGCAGCATTTCGCGCGTCGTCTGGCCGAAGCCGGCGCGCGCGTATCCCTCGCCGCCAGACGGGAACAGGAACTGCTCGCCAACGTCGAGGAGATTTGCGCCGCCCGCGGCCAGGCGGCGTCCGTCGTGATGGACGTGACCGACGCCGCCAGCGTGGAGCGTGCGCTGGATCAGGCGGAGGAAGCCTTCGGCCCCGTCTCGGTGCTCATCAACAACGCCGGCGTGACCGAGGCATGTGCCGCGCTGGACGTCGAGGAGAGCGGCTGGTCGCGTGTCGTCGATACCAACTTGAAGGGTGTCTGGCTGACCGCGCAGCGGACGGCGCGGCGCATGGTGCGGCACCGGATTCCGGGCAGCATGGTCAACATCGCGTCCATCCTCGGTCTGCGCGTCGCCGGCGGTGTCGCGCCCTACGCGATCTCCAAGGCCGGCGTGATCCAGATGACCAAGGTGCTGGCGCTCGAATGGGCGCGCCACGGCATCCGCGTCAACGCGATCGCCCCCGGCTATATCGAGACCCGCCTCAACCGCGAGTTTTTCGCCAGCCCGCCGGGTCTGGCGCTCATCAAGCGCATACCCCAGCGCCGTCTCGGCGAGGCGCACGAACTCGACGGCGCACTGCTGCTGCTCGCATCCGGCGCCAGTTCCTTCATGACCGGCAGCGTGATAGCGGTCGACGGGGGACATCTTGTCTCCGGTCTCTGAGCGGAGGACGCGCCGATGAGCCGGCTTGAGGGGAAGGTCGCCGTCGTCACGGGAGGTTGCTCGGGGATCGGCCTCGCCACGGTCGAGCGGTTCGTCGCCGAGGGCGCGCGCGTGCTGCTCGCCGACGTACAGGACGCCGCCGGCTCGGCCATCGCCGGCCGGCTCGGTCAGGCCGTGCGGTTCAACCGCTGCGACGTGACGCGGGAGAGCGACATCGCGGCGACGATGGCGGCGGCGGTCGAGGCGTGGGGCAGGCTCGACATCGTCTTCAACAACGCCGGCGCCGGCGGCGCGCGCAAACCGATCGACGAGATCAGCGGCGAGGAGTGGGATGCCACGCAGGCGCTGCTGCTGCGCTCGGTCGCCCTCGGCATCCGCCACGCGGCGACGCACATGAAGGCGAACGGTGGCGGCGCGATCGTCAACACCGCTTCGATCGCCGGCTTGCAGGCGGGCTATTCGCCGATCGCCTACGCGGTCGCCAAGGCTGGGGTGATCCACCTGACCAAGGTGGCGGCGGCGGAACTGGCGCGCTACCGCATCCGGGTCAACGCGATCTGTCCGGGCTACATCCTCACCAACATCTTCACCGCGAGCAGCGACATCGAAGGCGACGCCGCCGAGCGTGTGAAGACCGCGCTGGCCGACATGGCCCCTCGCGTGCAGCCGGTGGCCGAGGCTGGCGGCGCGAGGCACATCGCCGATGCGTGCGTGTTCCTGGCGAGTGAGGAGGCGGCGTTCGTCACCGGCACGCATCTCGTCGTCGATGGCGGCCTGACGATCGGGCCGCGCCATGCGTGGGACCCGGAGACGCCGTCGCCGATCCGCCA
>JBDTFI010000164.1:0-7354 GCA_039938035.1 Acetobacteraceae bacterium
CGCGAACCGATCACGGTGATCCTGTCCGAGAAGGGCTGGATACGGGCGTTGAAGGGTGGCGTCGCCGATCCGGCCGAGTTGCGTTTCAAGGAGGGCGATCGCCTGAAGGTGCTGCTGCCGTGTCAGACGACCGATCGGCTGTGCTTGTTCGCCACCAACGGGCGCGCCTATACGCTCACGGCCGCCGACCTTCCGCGCGGGCGCGGCGACGGCCAGCCGGTGCGCCTGCTCGCCGAGCTTGGCAACGATTCCGAGGTGGTGGCGCTGTTCGTGCATGCCGAGGGGGCGCGTTACCTGGTTGCATCCGATGCGGGCCGCGGCTTCGTCGTACCGGCGAGCGAATTGCTGAGCGAGCGGCACGCCGGCAAGCAGGTGCTCAATCTCCGCCCCGGCGAGGAGGCGGCGCTGTGCGTGCCGGCCGAGGGCGATCATGTCGCCGTGGTGGGCGAGAACCGGCGCCTGCTGGTGTTCCCGTTAAATCAGGTGCCGGAGATGGGGCGGGGCGCGGGGGTGATCCTGCAACGCTACAAGGACGGCGGGCTGGCGGACGCGAAGGTGTTCCACCTCGCCGACGGGCTGAGCTGGCCGAGCGGCGGTCGCACCCGGACGGAAACCGATCTGCGCCCGTGGCTGGGCGAGCGGGCACAGGCGGGACGGGCACCGCCGAACGGGTTCCCGAAGAGCGGACGGTTCAATACGTCACCGGCTTGACGCCGGGGCGCGTTAAGGCCAGTAGCCGGGACGGCTTCAAAGAAACGTCCGGAGGCAGTCCATGCATCTTACTCGTCGCGGCGCTCTCGCCGGTGCCGCCGCACTCACCACCGCCCCGCTGATCGGCGCCCGCGCCCAGGCACGGCCGAAGATCAGGCTCGGCGTGCTGACCGATCTCAGCGGCACCTATCGCGACACGACCGGCCCCAACTCCGTCGCCTGCGCCCGCCAGGCGGTGGAGGAGTTCAATCCCTCCGCGCATGGTTTCGACGTGGAGGTGCTGGCAGCGGACCATCAGAACAAGCCGGACGTCGCCTCCTCCATCGCGCGGCAGTGGTACGATCAGGGCGTGGACGCCACGGTGGACGTGCCGACCTCCTCGGTGGCGCTCGCAGTGTCGCAGGTGAGCAAGGACAAGAACAAGATCCTGCTCGATGCCTCCGCCGCCTCGACCGACGTGACCGACAAGCAGTGCAGCCCGAACACGATCGTCTGGAGCTTCGACAACTACATGCTGGCGGTGTCCCAAGGCGGGTCGATCGTCAAGCAACCGGACGGCAAGACCTGGTTCATCCTCACCGCGAACTACGTGTTCGGCATCACGCTCGAGGAGCAGACCACCGACGTGGTGAAGAAGGGCGGCGGCACGGTGAAGGGAGCGCTCCGCTACCCGTTCCCGGAGACGACGGATTTCTCCTCCTACCTACAGCAGGCGCAGGCGTCGGGCGCGAAGGTACTGGGGTTGGCGAACGCCGGCGCCGACACGGTGAATTGCATCAAACAGGCGCATGAATTCGGCCTGAACAAGTCGATGACGATCGCCCCGCTCCTGATCTTCCTCACCGACGTCCACGCGCTCGGCCCGGATCTGGCGCAGGGCCTCAATGTGACCACGTCGTTCTACTGGGACTACAACGACCGCACCCGCGCCTTCACCAAGCGCGTGCTGCCGAAGCTCACCAACGGGTCGTATCCGAACATGGCGCACGCCAGCGCCTACAGCATCGTCCTGCACTACCTGAAAACGGCGGCGGCGATGGGTCCGGAGAACGCCAAGAAAAGCGGGCGCGACACGGTGGCGCGCATGAAGGGAATGGCGGTGGACGACGATTGCTTTCAGGGCCGTATCCGCTCGGACGGACGCGGCGAATTTCCTGCCTATCTGTGGAAGGCGAAGGCGCCATCCAAGCCGGGCGGCTGGGATTTGTTCGAGTACGTATCGACAACGCCGGCGGCACAGGTGCTGCATCCGCTGAACCCGAAATGCGAGTTCCCCGTGGCAGGGGCGTGATACCAACGGCCGCGATGTCTGACCCGTTTTCGTCATTCCCGCGAAAGCGGGAATCCAGGCGGTCAGCAGGGAACTCGGTGCGTGTGGGCCTGGATGCCCGCCTTCGCGGGCATGACGGCATAGGTCAGGACCAAGGGCCGTTGGTATGATACCAGCGGGCGCGAGCGGTGACTCTTCGCGCGACCCCCTCCCCTGACCCCTCCCGCAAAGGGAGGGAAAGTAGAAAGCGATGTGCTCCTTGCTTGTCCCCCTCCCCTTGCGGGAGGGGTCGGGGAAGGGTCAAACCGCGGTTTCCGGCACCAGCGCCCGCGCGCCCTCGATCGTCGGGACCATGTCGGCGTCGGTCAGCATCCGCCAGGTTCCACCCATCAGGATCTCTGTCGGGCGGAACCGCGCCTTGTAGGCCATCTTGCGGCTCTCCGGCACCCAGTAGCCCAGATACACGTACGGCAGGTCAAGCTGGCGCGCCCGTTCGATCAGCCAGAGGATCGCGTAGTTGCCTAGCGAACGACTGGTCAGTTCGGGCGCGAAGAAGCTGTACACCGCCGATAGCCCGTCGCCCAGCCGATCGGTAAGGCAGGCGCCGACCAGCCGGTCATCGGGGTCGCGGAACTCCACCAGCAGGCTCTCGATCGGCGTGTCCTCGACCATCGCGCGGTAGTCGTAGAAGCTCATCGTCGCCATGTCCCCGCCGCCGTGCCGCGTCCGCTGGTAGCGCTGGAACAGCTGGAACTGCTCGGCGGTGGCGCGCGCCGGCACCTCGAAGCCCTCGGAAGCGGCATTCGCCCTGGCGATTCGGCGCAACGTACGGTCGGGCTGGAAATGGGCGGCGGCGATGCGGATGGGCACGCAGGCCTGGCAATTCGGGCAGACCGGCGCATACGCGATGTTATGGCTCCGCCGAAAGCCCGCGCGCGACAGCCGATCGTGCAGCGCCTCGGCGTCCGGGCCAGTGATCTCCGTCACCACCTTGCGCTCCGTCCGCCCGGTGACGTACGGGCACGGCAAGGGCGCCGTGGTATAGAAGAATTGCGGACGACGAGGCGGTTTGTAGGTCATGGTGCGCGTAGGCCATGTTTTCGGAATCGCGCCGCCGGGTCAATGGCCAACCGTCACGGCGACAGGTGGATGCGCCCGCTTATACGCCCGGGAACGGCCGTCAGGGCCACCGTTCCGCCGTCGCGCCAACGGCGAACGAAATCGCGGGCGTGCGGGCTGAACAGGTTTCCCGACTGGCCGGGCGCGATCACGAAACGGCTGCGGTCGAGATCGGCGAGGTCGTAGACGCCCCGGAACTCCGGCCCCAGCACCACCTGCAAATCCGTCGTCTCATTGGCTTCGGCGAACACCGTGCTGGCGTTCCCGGGCACGGCGATCGTGATCCGGCCGAACCGGCCCAGAAGGGGAAGTTGGCCCAGCAGGGGATGGGCGAACACGGCCTGATGCGCGACGCCCCACCGCCACGCCGCCGGATCGGGGCCGAATCGCGCCGCGAGGTCCGTCACGGCCTCATTCAGCGTTTCCGTCAGCAGCCCGGTGCAATCCCCGCCGCACCAATGCGCCCCGTCTGGCTGCAACACCCCCGGCAGGAACTCCGTCAACGGCGCCGCCGCATCGGCGTGGGCCTGCGCCACCCCGGCCCGGCGCAACAGAGCGGCATAGAAGCGGCCCATCCACGCCTCGAAGATCAGCGGCTGCGGGCGATCCCTCGCCATCGTGCCGTCCCAGCCCTCCAGCAGACGCCGCGCCGAGCCAGCGGCGCCGGCGGGTTCCGGGATCGACAGAAGCGCGGGCAGCATCTGGCGCGCCATCGTGCTGGTCACGTCGATCTGCATCGCCGCGAATGTCGCGACGCTGTGCGGCGCCTTGCTGGCGAGCAGCGCGCGGATGCGCCGCGCCCGCCAATCGGCGAACCAGTCGCGCCCGAGATAGACCGGGAAATCGGCGGGTGCCACACGCTCGTTGGCGTTCAGCAGAACGCCGCTCGCGGGTGCCACGTAATGGGGCAGCTGTTCGCCCGACGCCCAGCCCACCCAGTCATGCGCCCCGTCAGCGCCGGCGACCGGCATCGCCCCGTCGCCCGCCTTGCGGATCGGCACCCGTCCGGTGACGAACATCCCGATCGTGTCGCGGTCGGCGACGATCAGATTCTGCACCGGAGAGGTGATGCGGGCGGCGGCCCTCCCCGCCTCCTGCACGGTCGTCGCGCGGTTCAGCTCCAGCAGGCCCTCGGCGGCGGTATCGCCCGACTGGAGGTTACCCATCGCGACGGCGAGCACCGTGCCCTTCGCATCGAGCAGGTCGCTGATGACCGGGCCGTGCCGCGTCTCCCGCACGCGCAGCACCTCATCGGGTGCCCCGCGCACCCGGATGCGCTCCTCATGCACGGTGTACGGAAGCGGCCCGTCGGGCGTCTCGTAGTGGTCGGGATCGACCGGTGTTTCGACGAACACGTCCTGCGCGTCGGCTCCGTTGGTGGTGAACGTCCACGCGATGTGGCCGTTATGGCCGAGCACCATTAGCGGAATGCCGGGCGACGTGGCGCCCGCCAGCGTGCCGTCAGGCGTGTCGATGCGCGCGAGATACCAGATGGACGGAAATCCGAGCGCCAGATGCGGATCGCCGGCGAGCAGCGGTGCGCCAGTCTCGGTGTGGCGGCCATCGACGGCCCACGCGTTCGAGGCGCGGCTCGGCTGGGCGAACGGCGCCGGAAAGTCCGGCAGGGCGGCGGCGAACCGGGTCGCTTCGTCCTCATCGATTCCGGAGGAACGGTTCACTGGCGCATCCGGAGCGGCGGTCGCGTGCGAGTCCGGCCACAGCGCCAGGATCAAGGCGCGCGGCATGGTCCCTTCAAGGCGCCAGCGGGCCAGCTCCTGGCGCCAGTTTATCGACAGCCAGAGGCCCATCATCTTGGCCCATAGCAGGCTGTCGCCGGGGCGCCATGCCTCGGGCGCCCCGAACACCACGAACTCCGGCGCGGCGAATCGCCCCCGCCGGTCGATCCAGGCGTTCACCCCGCGGGCGTACGCCTCCATCAGCGCGCGCCCATCGGCGGGCAGGGCGGCATAATCATCCGCCGCTCTGCGGGCGAGGCCCAGGGTCCGCATCTGCCGATCCATCGGCAGCGCGCGCGCGCCGAACAGCTCCGCCAGCCGGCCGGAAGCGAGGCGGCGCATTAGCTCCATCTGGAACATCCGGTCGCGCGCGTGGACGTAACCCAGGGCCGTCGCGGCATCGAGCGCGTCGGCGGCGCGGATGCGCGGGATAGCGTCGGCGTCGAACGTGACATCGACCGGGCCGGACAGGCGGGGGATGGCGACCGACAGATTGCGGTCCGGCAGGCTCAGCCAGACCAGTATCCCTACTCCGACCACGCCCAGCAGAAGCAGGGCGCCCGCCAGAGTCAGCAGCCACCGCAGGACCGGAAGAATCAACGAACCGTTGCGAGTGGGGCGCTGGCACGGGGGCCAACCCCACCTAACCGCTCAATGCGATCGGATCGGCACGGGCAAGGGAAGCCGTCAGCACGACCAAGGAAGGCGAGTGACAATCCGACCCTCCATGAGACCGAAGTCGCAATGATACCGAGACTCGCGTCGTATTGCAAGGCAATACTTATCGCAAAATTAACGCCCAACTCAGGCGGCTGCGAGTCGGAGTGACTCGTCGGCCTCGACCGGGGTTTCCTCCGGCGGCTCGTCCTCCTCGATAGGCTCCGGAATCGGCTGGCCGGACAGACGCGCATAAAGCCGCATGTATTCCCCGGCGGCGCGCGCCCAGCCGACCTGCCGGTTCATCGCCGCGCCCCGCATCGTGGCAAGCCGCCCCGGGTCATGGAACACGGTGAACGCGCGCCGGCAGGCGCCGAGCAGCCCGTCGGGCGAGAGGGCGCGGAACAGGAAACCCGTCACGCCGTCCTCGATCGTGTCGGCGAGGCCGCCCGTCGCGTGGGCGATCGGCAGCGTGCCCATCCGCTGTGCCTGCATCTGGGTCAGCCCGCATGGCTCGAAGCGCGATGGCATGAGCAGGAAATCGCTTCCCGCCAGGATGCGGTGCGCCATCGGCTCGTTGAAGCCGACCAGCACCCCGATATGGTCGCGGTGGCGGCGCGAGAGCCGGTTCAGCAACAGCTCGGTCTCCGGCTCGCCAAGCCCCAGGATCGCGATCTGGCCGCCCTCGCGAACGATCTCGCCGCCCACCTCGGCGACGAAATCGAGCCCCTTTTGCTGCACGAGACGCGAGACGACGCCGAACAACGGGCCATCGGACGGCGCGAGGCAGAGGCTGGTGCGGACCAGATCGGCCGTCGCCCGCTTGCCGCGCATGTCGTCCGGGTCGAACGGAACGGGCAAATAGGGGTCCGTTTTCGGGTCCCAGCCCTCGTCGATGCCGTTGACGACCCCATCGAGCTGCCCACGCGCCGCCAGCCCTTGCGTGAGCCCGTGCAGGCCGCCGCCGAGTGCTTCCGTGGTGATCTCGCGCGCATAGGTCGGACTGACCGCGCGGACATGATCCGCATAGTAGAGGCCGGCCTTGAGGAACGAGACGTTGCCGTGGAACTCGACGCCGTCGATGGCGAACGCCTGCTCCGGAATGCCGAGCCCGTGGCGATGATCGGCGCTGAACACGCCCTGATGGCCGAGATTATGCACCGACAGAAGGGTGGGAACGCTGGCGCCCTCCCAGCGCAGATAGGCCGGCGCCATGCCGCCCGGCCAGTCGTTCACGTGCAGCACGTCGGGCCGCCAACCGGCCCCGCCGCGCCCGCACGCGATGTCGGCGGCGGCCAGCGACAGCCGGCCCATGCGAAGATCGTTGTCCGGCCAATCGGTGCCGTCAGGCCGGGAATAGGCGGTGCCGCGGCGCTGATAGAGCGCCGGCGCGAGCAGCACATAGACGATCATCCCGTCGACGGTCCTCACCTGACCGAGCCGGCAGGGCGGGATGCCGGCGCGTCCGGGCAATTGGCCGATCAAACGGACCTCGGACGCCTTGGCCAGGACCGCCGGATAGCCCGGCATGAGGATCCGCACATCGGCGCCCAGCCGGCGAAGCGCGCGCGGCAGCCCGGCCGCGACCTCACCCAGCCCCCCCGACTTCGAGAAATCCGCGAACTCGCTTGTCGCGAACAGGACTTTCATGCGCGCTGTCGCTTCCGTCGTCGGTTGGCAGGAACTTTGCTCTACTTAGCGCGTGAACGTGAAATCGAAACGGCCGCGCTTCGACGACAAGGTCAAATCCCCGCGTGCTGCGTGGCCCCGGGCGGCGGGGCATCGTCGCGGCTTACGCGCACCCGCACGACCCGGCGGCCGTCCATCTCCAGCACCTCGAACCGCCAGCCGGAGAAGACGA
>JBDTFI010000165.1:0-13114 GCA_039938035.1 Acetobacteraceae bacterium
GCAGCGCGAACGAGAGCATGAAGTTGCCGAACTGGAGCACCACCCGAAACCGCAGCGAGACCAGGTCGAGATAGCCGCCCGCGGCCCGCATCCCCGCGCTTAGGATCAGCGACACCACCAGCAGGAACCCCAGCGCGCCCACCAGTCCGAGCGAGAGCAGTCGGGCGCGGACGATCTCGCTGGTGGTGAAAGCGGCCGGCTCGGCCTTCCAGATGGCGTTGAGCGAGCTCTGCATTTCGACGAACACGCCGGTCGCGGTGACGACCAGCGTGAGCACGCCGATCGCCGTCGCGAGATATCCGGTGCCGCGATGGAAGAACGCGCCTTTCAGCAATTCCTGCAACGCCTCGGCGGTCTCGCGTCCCATCAGCCCCGACAACTCCCGCACGACCGCGCCCTCGGCCGCCGCGCGTCCGAAAACCGGCCCGGCGACCGCGATCGCGATGAGTAAGATCGGGGCGAGTGAAAACACCGTGTAATAGGCGAGTGCCGCGCCCCGGCTGAGCGCGTTGTCGGAAAAAAATGCGACGATGGTGTCGCGCAGCAATTCCCAGCCGGCGTATAGTGGGTGCGGCAAGCGCATGCGCGGGCTACACGGGTTCGATCGGGCGCTCTGACGGACTGCGCGAAAGCGTCTCGCGCAGCTCCGCCAGCTCGGCATCCGTCGGCTCGCGACCGGAGGTGCGGCGGAACCACTCCCGGATCGCTTCCGCCGAGGGCGGAGTGGCTCCGACCGGCAAGCTCACTCTCGACTCCTCACCTGCGAATCCCCGCCGTGAACGACCAGCTTGCGTAGAACCGCGTTCCGAGGGCGCGGTTCCCGGCGGCGGTTCGTAGCAGGATCGCCCGCTCAAGGTCACGCTTGCGTGTCAGGCCGCATCCAGGGGCGTGGTGAACTTGCCTCCGACCGGGGGGTTGCACACGGTGTGGCGGACAGAGGCGGTCTGAACCCAGACATGGACACCAGTGATTCCGGTTTCCCCGACGAGGCGGGCGCGCTGCCTTGCGCGCCATCCGATGTCGCGTCGTTGCGCGAGGCGCTGGCCCGGCATCGGTTGGCGCGCGAACGGGTACTGGCCCTCCTCCGGGCCTCCGAGACGGACGCGGGCGCGTTGGCGGGCGAGTTTGGCACGCTGGAGGCGATCGAGGCCGAGTTGGCGCAGATCCTGGACGCGCCGGCGAAAGCCGTCGACGCCGAGCACCAGGCGCAGGTTTTCCAGTCGCAAAAGCTGGAGGCGATCGGCCAGCTCACCGGCGGCATCGCGCACGACTTCAACAATCTGCTGACCGTGATCACCGCCGGCCTGCAACTGCTGTCGCGCGCAACGGATGACGCGCGGCGGCAAAACCTGACGCGCCGGATCGAGGAGGCGGCGTGGCGGGGCGCCGACCTGACCCGCCGCCTGCTCGCCTTCGCCCGCCGCCAACCGCTCAACCCGCGGGCGCTGGAGTTGCCCACGCATATCGAGGGGCTGCGGGAATTGCTGCGCCATGGGCTGCGCGACGATATCCGCATCCTCACCAATATCGGGGACGGATTGTGGCCTGTCTCGGTCGACCCGGCGGCGCTGGAACTGGCCGTGCTGAATCTCGCGGTGAACGCGCGCGACGCCATGCCGAACGGCGGGACGATGGCGCTCGGCGCGCGCAACGTCGCGCGCGAGACGGTGGCGTCTCTCGAACTCGCGCCGGGCGATTACGTGGAGCTGTTCGTCACCGACACCGGCACCGGCATGACGCCGGAGGTGATGGCGCGGGTGTTTGAACCGTTCTTCACCACCAAGCCGCAGGGCCAGGGCACCGGCCTCGGGCTCGCCCAGGTCTACGGGTTCGCCCGTCAATCGGGCGGCACGGCCCGGATCGAGAGCCAGGCCGGCCAGGGTGCCACCGTCGCCATGCTGCTGCCCCGCTCGGCGCTGCCGCCGGTACATGCCGACGTCGAGGCCGCCCCGCCGACATCGCGCGAGACGGTTTCCGAGCACCTCGCCATACTGGTGGTGGAGGACGACGACGGGGTCGCCTCGATCGTGCTGGAGATGCTGGATCAGCTCGGCCATCGCGGCCTGCGGGTGTCCTCGCTTCCCGCTGCGATCGCGGTGTTGGCAGGCAGCGACTGCATCGACCTGATCGTCAGCGACGTGCTGCTCGGGACCAGCGGCAGCGGCCTCGACCTGGCGCGCGAAGTGGCGCGGCGGAGCCTGCGCATCCCGATCGTTCTTACCAGCGGCTACGGCGGCGGCGTCACCGCGCGCCTAGCCGCCGCGCGGCTGCCGTTTCTCCGCAAGCCGTACACGCTCGACGCGCTGCGTGCGGCTTTGGGCGAGGCGTTGCAGCAGGAGGAGGCCCGCTGAACGGTGGGTGACGGTTTGACGAGCCGCGCGTCACCCACCATGTTATTGCAATGACGCTGAGCAGAACCACCCGGGTCAATCTGCTGATCGGCAACGGGCACTTCCTCTCGCATTTCTACATGCTGTGCCTGCCGCCGATGTTCATCGTCTGGCAGCGGGCGTTCGGCGTCAGCTTCGCCGAACTCGGCCTGAGCATCGCGCTGATGTCGGGCACCACGGCGTTGTTGCAGACGCCCGTCGGCTTCCTGGTCGATCGCCACGGCGCGCGGCCGTTCCTGATCGGGGGCACCTTGCTGATGTCGTCCTCGATCGCCTTCATGGGGCTGGCGAGCAGCTTCTGGCAGATCCTGGCCTTGTCGCTGGTGTCTGGCGTCGGCAACTCGGTCATTCACCCGGCGGATTACGCCATCATCAGCGGCTCGGCGGACAAGGAGCGCATGGGGCGGTCCTTCGCGCTGCATACGTTCAGCGGCAATCTCGGCTTCTCGGCCGCTCCGCCCGTCATCGCCGCGCTGATGCTCGCCTTCGGCTGGCGCGTCGCCCTGATTTCCGTCGGGCTGGCGGGTCTGCCGGTGGTCGCCGCGATCGTGCTGCAAAGCCGCATCCTCTCGGATCAGGCGCGCGAGCATGCCCATGTCGGCGCGCCCTTGACCGGACGGCAGCTACTGCTCAGCCGCACGATGATCCTGTTCTTCATGTTCTTCGCGCTCGGCGCGATGGGCGGGGCGGGGGTGCAGGCGTGGTTGGTGACCGTGCTGCACGCGACCAAAGGACTGAGCTTGGAGATCGCTTCGGCGGCGCTCACCGGCTACATGCTCGGCTCGACCTCCGGCGTGCTGGTCGGGGGTTGGTTCGCCGATGCCCACAAGGACCATGTCGGGCCGTTCGCCATCGTCCTGACGGCGGTCTCGGCCGGCCTCGTGCTGTGCGTGAACTGGCTCGGCCTGCCGGCGATCGGCGTCATCGCGGTGATGTTCGCCTCCGGCATGGCGCTCGGGGCCAGCCGGACGCCGCGCGACATCATGGTGAAGGACGCGGCCCCGCCGGGGCAGATCGGCAAGGTGTTCGGCTTCGTCAGCGCCGGCCTGCCGCTCGGCTCGGCGCTGACCCCGGCGCCCTGCGGCTGGTTGATCGACCGCGGCCACCCGGAACTGGTGCTGGTGCTGGTGGCGGTGTTCCTGCTGCTCAGCCTGTTCTGCTGCGGTTCGGCCTGGACGTCGTCAAGGCGGGTGTCGATGGCCGTGGCGGCGGAGTAGCGCCCGGAAGCCAGCCCCGGCTATAAGCGGGCGCCATGAAACGGGAATCGCCGGTGCTCGGACTTTTCGCCCTCGGGGCTTCCGCCTCCACGCTGCGCCGCTTCGCCTGCGCCGCCATGCTGATCGGCCCGCTCCTCGCCGGCTGCGGCGGCGGCGGCGACGAGGCCAAGCAAGCCGCGCTCAACGCCCCGACGCGGCCGCCGGAGGAGCTCTACAACAACGGCATGGATGCGCTCGCCGCCAGCCGCTTCACGACCGCGTCGGATCAGTTCAACTCGATCGAGCAAAACTATCCGTACTCCACGTGGTCCGCGCGCGCGCAGCTCATGCTGGGGTACACGCAATATCTCCAGAACAACTACGACGGGTCGATCGCCACCTTGAGCCGCTACATCCAGCTTCATCCTGCTGGCCAGGATGTCGCCTACGCCTATTACCTGCGCGCGCTCTGCTATTATGAGCAGATCGAGGACGTGCAGCGCGACCAGAAGACCACCGTTCAGGCGATCACCGCGCTGAAGGAGGTGGAGACTCGCTTTCCCGGAACCGATTACGCCCGCGACGCGCGCCTGAAGATCGACCTCGGGACGGATCATCTCGCCGGCAAGGAGATGGAGATCGGCCGGTGGTACGAAGAGCAGCATTTGTATGCGGCGGCGGTCAATCGCTTCCAGCGCGTGATCCAGGATTTCCAGACCACCAACCACGTCCCCGAGGCGCTGGAGCGGCTGGTCGAGATCAATCTGAAGCTCGGTCTGCGCACCGAGGCGGAACGCAACGCCGCCGTCCTGGGCTACAACTACCCGGGTAGCCGCTGGTACGAGGACGCCTACGCGATGCTCTACCGCGACCACCTCGCAACCACCCCGCCGCCCCCCGGCGCGGCCGGGCCGGGCTTTGTCACCCGCGCTTGGCGGGCGGTGTTCTGAGGGCCGGCTATAACCCGCTCAGGAGGGCATCCATCGCCCGGATGATCGGGTCACGCTGACCCGCCAACGAGCCGACTGGTGGACCGAGTTCCGCGACTGGAACGCTTGCAAGATTTTGCGTCATCAGGACATGGTTGAGGCCCGCGATGCTACAGGTCGGGTTGAAAGCCTTGAACGGTACTTTGGGCGCATCTTTTTCCAACAGGAGTGGAATGACAACGCGAGTCCGCAACTCGCTTAGAAGATCGGCCTGAACATCAACCACATAGCCAACCCGGCCCTTCGGTGTCCGATGGAGCGAGAATTGCATCAGAACTGCCGAAATTCCGCCAGCGGTATGCCGTGTTCGTCGATCCATTGGTTGTAGGAGGCGATCGCATCGCGGTTTTCTTCTTTCCAACGGCGTTCCCGTTCGGCTTTTATCGCCTCCAGGACACCGTTCTCGCTTGCACGGGAAAGATTGATGCCCAGCGCCTTGGCTTCCTCGACGATCGGCCGAGGAAGACTGATATTGGTGGGCTGGCGAGCCGGGGTCGGCGAGAGCGGACGGTTCATGCGGGTTATGATGCGCATTTCTCCTGTGCATGTCAACCCACATGCGTTATCGTCTTCCAATGCTGACCGCGCTCTCGATCCGCGACGTCGTCCTGATCGAGCGGCTCGATCTCTCCTTCCGCGCCGGCCTCACCGTCCTGACCGGGGAGACGGGGGCGGGCAAGTCGATCCTGCTGGACAGCCTGGGCCTCGCGCTCGGCGCGCGGGCCGAAGGTGCGTTGGTGCGCGTGGGCGCCGAGCAGGCGGTCGTCACCGCCTGCTTCGCCCGCCCGCCCGCCGCCGCGCTCACACTGCTTGCCGAGCAAAGCCTCGATGCCGACGACGACCTGATCCTGCGCCGCGTCCTCGGGCGCGACGGCCGTTCGCGCGCCTTCGTGGGCGATCAGCCGGTCGGCGTCGCTTTGTTGCGCCGGCTCGGGGCGCTGCTGATCGAGGTGCAGGGCCAGCACGAGCAGATGGGACTGGCGGATCCGGCGACCCACTCCGCCTTGCTCGACGTCTTCGGCGTTCCCGCCGGCTTGCGCCACGACGTCGGCGCCGCCTGGCGCTGCTGGCGCGACGCCGATGCCGCATTGGCCGCGGCGCGCGAGGCAATCGCGGCGGCAGCGCGCGACGAGGACTGGCTGCGCCACGCCGTCGATGAACTGGCAAAGCTCGCGCCGCATCCCGACGAGGAGGACCGCCTCGCCGCCGAGCGTCAGGCGCTCCAGGCGGGTGAACGCCGCGCCGAGGCGATCGTGGCGGCGCTCGCCGAACTGACGCCGCGCGACCGCCGCACCCACGGGCCAGCCGCCGCGTTGCGCGCGGCCGGACGCGCGCTCAACCGCCTGATCTCCCCGCAAGGCGCCGACAGCCAAGCCGCGCCGGCGATCGCGGCGCTCGAAAGGGCCGAGGAGGCACTGGCCGAGGCCGAAACACTGCTGACCCGCCTTGCCGCCGACGCCGAGGCCGACCCGCGCCGGCTGGAGCAGACGGAGGAGCGCCTGTTCGCGCTGCGCGCCGCCGCCCGCAAGCACGCCGTCGCCCCGACCGAACTGGCCGCCCTGCTCGACAGCCTCGCCACCCGCCTCGCCGCCGTGCAGACGGGGGCCGCCGAGGTCGCGCACCTCGCCCAGGCCGCCGCCGCCGCGCGCGCGGCCTTCGCGCAGGCCGCCACCCGCCTGACCGAATCCCGCATTGTCGCCGCCGCGAAACTGGCCCGGGCGGTCGCCCGCGAATTGCCCCCGCTGCGGCTCGACAAAGCGCGCTTCGCGGTCGAGGTCACGCCGGTCGAGGAGGCCGGGTGGGGACCGAACGGTGCTGACACCGTGCGCTTCCTGGTCGCCACCAACCCCGGCCAGGAGCCCGGCCCGCTGGCCCGCGTCGCCTCCGGCGGGGAGCTGTCGCGGCTGATGCTGGCGCTGAAGGTCGTGCTGGCCAGCGGCTCGGCGGTCCCGACCCTGGTATTCGACGAGGTCGATTCCGGCGTCGGCGGCGCGACGGCCGCCGCGGTGGGCGAGCGGCTGGCCCGCGTGGCGGCGCAGGTGCAGGTGCTGGTCGTCACCCACAGTCCGCAGGTCGCCGCGCGTGGTGCGGCGCATCTGCGGGTCGCCAAGGCGGTCGCGCGCGGGCGCGCCAGCACCGGGGTCGAGACGCTCGACAGCCCGGCGCGGCGCGAGGAAATCGCGCGGATGCTGGCCGGGGAGACGATCACAGAGGCGGCCCGCGCCGCCGCCGACGATCTGCTGGCGACCCCCGCGTGAGCGAAAGCGAAGCCGCTGCCGAACTCGCCCGCCTCGCCGCCGAGATCGCGCGTCACGACCGCCTGTATCACGAGCAGGACGCGCCCGAGATCGCCGACGCCGAATACGACGCCCTGCGTCGCCGCCACGTCGCGATCGAGACGGAATTTCCCGCCCTCGTCCGCCCCGACTCCCCGACGAGGAAGGTCGGTGGTGCTCCGTCCGCGGGCTTCGCCAAACTGCGTCACCGGGTGCCGATGCTCTCGCTCGACAATGCATTCGGCGCGGCGGAGTTCACCGAGTTCTGGGTGCGCGCGCGCCGCTTCCTCGGCCTCGCCCCGGACGCCGCGCTTGATCTGGTCGGCGAGCCGAAGATCGACGGGCTGTCGATCAACCTCACCTACGCCGACGGCCGTCTCGTCCACGGCGCGACCCGCGGCGACGGCACCGAGGGCGAGGACGTCACCGCCAACCTCCGCACCATCGAAGCCGTCCCGCGGCGCCTGCATGGCAAGGCTCCGGCGCTGATCGAGGTGCGCGGCGAGGTCTTCATGACCAAGCCCGACTTCCTGGCGCTCAACGCCACCCTGGAGGAAGCCGGGCAGCGTCCCCTCGCCAACCCGCGCAGCGGTGCCGCCGGTAGTCTGCGCCAGCTTGACCCAGCGGTGACCGCCGCGCGGACGCTCGGCCTGTTCGCTTACGCGATGGGCGAGGCGAGTGAGGCCGTCGCCGACACCCATTGGGCCTATCTCGATCGTCTGCGCGACTGGGGCTTCACGGTGAACCCGCTCTCGCGCCGCTTGCCCGACGACGCGGCGGCCGCATCGTTTCAGGCGGAGATGGCCGACCTCCGCGCCGGCCTGCCCTACGACATCGATGGCGTGGTGTACAAGATCGACTCCCTCGCCTTGCAACGCCGCCTGGGTTTCGCCGGCCGCGCGCCACGCTGGGCCGTCGCGTGGAAGTTCCCCGCCGAGCAGACGACGACCCGCCTTGCCGCCATCCGCATCCAGGTCGGGCGCACTGGCGCGCTCACCCCCGTCGCCGACCTCGATCCGGTGAATGTCGGCGGCGTGCTGGTCGCCCGCGCCACCTTGCACAACGAGGACGAGATCGCGCGCAAGGACGTGCGCGTCGGCGACACCGTGCTGATCCAGCGGGCCGGAGACGTGATCCCGCAAGTGCTGTCGGTGCGCCTCGACCGCCGTCCGGCCGATGCCGTCCCCTATGTCTTCCCCGACCACTGCCCCGCCTGCGGCAGCGCTGCCGTGCGCCCTCCCGGCGAGGTGGTGCGCCGCTGCACCGGCGGTCTGATCTGTCCCGCCCAGCGGGTCGAGCGGCTGGTCCATTTCGTCTCCCGCCCCGCCTTCGACATCGAGGGCCTGGGCGAGAAGACGATCCAGGAATTCTTCGATCTCGGCTGGCTGTCCAGCCCCGCCGACATCTTCCGCCTGTCCGAGCGCGAGGCCGAAATCGCCGTGCGCGAAGGCTGGGGGGCGACATCGGCACGCAACCTCTCGCAGGCGATCGCCGCGCGCCGGCGCATCCCACTCGCCCGCTTCATCCACGCCCTCGGCATCCGCCGGATCGGCGAACGCAACGCGCGCCTGCTCGCCCACCATTACGGCGGGTTCGTCATCTGGCGAGAGCGGATGCTGGCCGCCACGGTGGTCGGGTCGGAGGATCGCTTGGAGCTGGGTGCGATCGTCGGCATCGGCCCGACGATCGCCGAGGAGCTAGCGGAGTTCTTCGCCGAGCCGCGCAACGTTGGCGTCCTCGACGAGCTTGCCGCGGAACTCACCATCGAAGACGCTGGCGCCCCCGAGACCACGGACAGCGCGCTGACCGGCAAGACGATCGTCTTCACCGGCACGATGGCGACGCTCACCCGCCCCGAGGCGAAGGCGCGCGCCGAGGCACTGGGCGCGAAGGTGACCGACACGGTCTCCAAGAGGACCGACTTCGTGGTGGTGGGCGCCGATGCCGGCTCGAAGGCGCGCCGCGCGGCGGAGTTGGGCGTGCGGACGCTGACCGAGGAGGAGTGGCGGGAGATGGCGGGGCTGGCGCAATAGACTCGGGTGCGCAAGAATAGCGGCGTGTACAGCCAGCGAGCCGAGCCATGCGATCGATGACCGCCGCCATTCTTCTCACCCTCGTCTCGGCGCCCGCCGCACCGGCGGCGACTCCGGTCGAGCGCGGCGAGTACCTCGTGGGCAACGTCGGCATGTGCTCGGACTGCCACACGCCGCGCGACGCGCACGGCGCGTTGGTCCAGTCGGCCTTGTTGCACGGGGCGCCGGTGGGTTTCAGGCCGCTCCATCCGATGCCGTTCGCGGTGGAGGCGCCGCGGATCGCCGGAATGCCGGACGGCTACACGCCGACCTCGCTCGCGCGCTTCCTGGAAACCGGCCAGAAGCCGGACGGCTCGATGGCCCGCCCTCCAATGCCGGCGTTCAGGCTGTCCCCGGAGGATGCGGCTTCGGTGGTCGCGTATCTGCGGACGCTGCGGTAGGCCGCGAGGCCATCGCTCCGTCCGCCTGCGGTCTATTCCGCCAGCATTTCGCCGGACCCTCCGAATGGCTCCGGGAAGTCCTTGAACTTCGGCAGCCCGTCATGGATCGCCAGGACTTTCTCGCCGTAGTTGACATGCAAGGTCGGCTTGAACGGGAAGCCAGGGGTGGTGGCGGCGAAGACGTCCACCATGCCGAACGTCGGATGCCTCCCGAGGACGTGGCCCCCGCACAGGCGGCAGAACTGCCGGTGGCTCGTCTCGGTCTTGGCGTAGCTGCCGAGATGCTCCTCGCCCTTCGTCACGCTGACGTTCTCCGGCTTCCAGAGCACGAAGGCGTTGACCGGCGAGGCCGACCAGCCGCGGCAGGAATCGCAGTGGCAATAGCCCATCACCTCCGGCTCGCCGCGGACCTCGACGGTGACGGCGCCGCAGAAGCAGCCGCCGGAATATGCATTCGCCACGCCCCATTCCCCTTACAGTTTCGCGCCAGTCGTACCCGCTTGCCGACCGTAGCGCAAACCGCGTGCGCACCACGGCGTGCTACATAGCCGAAATGCGATTTGTCCGAGGCCGGGATCGACGCCTACAGCCCGAGCTGTCCGGTCTCGCCGCCGTCGCGCTGTTGCTGGGCCTGTGGTGTCTGTCGCCGGCCCTGGTGCGCGATCCGATCCGCGAGCGCACGTTCGACGTGCTGCTGCCGTTGCTGCCTGCGCCCGGTGACGCACAACCGGGCGTCGTCATCGTCGACATCGACCGTGCCGCGCTGGCGCGGTTCGGGCCGTGGCCCTGGCCGCGGGCGCAGCTCGCCCGGCTCGTGGCGGCCGCGGCGGCGGCGCGGCCGGCCGCGCTCGGGGTGGACATCCTGCTCGCCAGTCCCGACCGCTTCTCGGCCGACGGAGACGCGCTGTTGGCACAGGCCTTGGCCCGCGCGCCGACGGCTCTGGGCTTCGCGCTGGAGCTTGGCGCGGCCGGGCAGGACCTGCCGGCGATCCCTATCCTGACGTCGGCGCCGGCGCGGCTTCCCGGGATCTGGCGGGCCGACGGGGTGATCGGCCCGACGCCGGTCCTGGCCGCTGCGGCGCAAGGCCTCGGGGCGATGGTCTTGGCGGCCGACGCCGACGGGCCGATCCGCCGGGTGCCGCTGTTGGCGATGGCCGGCGGCACAATGCGTCCGGGTCTCGCGGTGGAGGCCATTCGGCTGGCGCAAGGCGCTGGCGCGCTGCTGATCGACCGTCAGGGATGGCTGCACGTCGGCTCCGTCTCGGTCCCGCTCGGCGCCGACGCGGCGCTACGCCTCGTGCCGCGCGCTCCGGCGGCGTCGGCGACGCGCACCGTGGCGGCGGCGACGCTGCTCGATGACCCCGGCGCCGGGGCCGCGCTGGCGGGGCGCGTCGTGCTGATCGGCGGCAGCGCGCCGGAGTTGGGCGGTTTGCGCGTCACCCCGGCGTCCGCCGCATCGCCGTCGGTGCGGATACAGGCCGAGGCGGTCGAGACCTTGATGCGCGGCGCGGTTGCGTACCGGCCGGCCGGGCTGGCGGCCGCCGAGATCGCGTGCGCCGCGGCACTCGGCGTGCTTTGCCTGCTGCTCGCCGCGCGCCTGCGCCCGCTCCTGGCGGCGGGGCTGGCGGTCCTCGCCTGCCTCGTCTGGGCTGGCGCGGCGGTCGGCGCGGTGCGCGGGCTGTCGCTGCTGGTCGACCCCGCCGGACCGGCGCTGGTCGCGTTCGCCACCTTCGCCGCCGCTGCGCTGGTCCGGTTCGTGCGCGACGAATGGCGATCACGTCTCCTGCGCGCCAGCTTCGAGCAGCGTCTGGCGCCGGAGGTGGTGAGCCGCATCGCCGCCGACCCCGCCGCGCTCCGGTTGCGCGGCGAGGCGCGCGAAGTCACCGCCCTGTTCACCGACATCGAGGGCTTCACCGCCATGACCGAGCGCGCCGATCCGGTCGAACTGGTGGCGCTGCTCGACGCCTATTTCGACGCAGCCTCCCAGGTGGTGACCGCGCATGGCGGCATGGTCGTCAAGATTCTGGGCGATGCGATCCATGCCATATTCAACGCGCCCTTCGCCCTGGACGCCCACCCGGCACGCGCCGTCGCCTGCGCGCTCGCGCTTCTGGAGGCTACGGAAGCGGTGCGTCGTTCGCCGGCCGGGGATCGACTGAGGCTCGGCCGGACGCGCATCGGCATCGAAACCGGACGCGCCATTGTGGGCGACGTCGGCGGCAGGACGAAGCTGGACTACACAGCCTACGGCAATGCCATCAACACCGCGGCGCGGCTGGAGGCGGCCAACAAGGAGCTTGGATCGAGCATCTGCATCGGCCCCGGCACCGCCGCCCAACTTGATCCCGCCACCCTGCGCCGGATCGGCACGCTGACCCTGCGCGGCCAGAGCCGGCCGGTTG
This sequence comes from Acetobacteraceae bacterium, assembly GCA_039938035.1. Lineage (GTDB taxonomy): Bacteria > Pseudomonadota > Alphaproteobacteria > Acetobacterales > Acetobacteraceae > DATFDN01. The sequence continues at coordinate 11,727 of JBDTFI010000165.1, forward strand.
GCGTGTTCACCCCGGCGACGCTCGGCTCAGACTAGTCTAGCCGACGGAGGCCAGCGCCCGTTCGATCCGGGCGGTGCCCCAGCGGCGAGGCTCGGTCGGTTCGGCACCCGGACGGGCGATATCGGTGCCGAAACCGGCGGCGAGTTCGACAAAGGTGTGTTCGCCCACGACGCGGACGGCGCCGCCGATCACGAACACGCCAAAGACGCCGTTGCTGGGTCCAGCGAAGAACTTCGTGCCGCGCACCGCGATCAGCCCGAACGGCGAGCGGACCGCCATCTCGGCCCGGCTCGCGGCTGAATCGTGGTCGAGCACCATCGCGCCGCGTGCCAACTCCAGGAGGCCGCCCGCGTCCACCAGGAACCGGTCGATCCGCAGGCTCGCCTCCGGGCCGAGACGCACCCGCGTCGCCGCCCCGAGACGCAATCCGAGTGTCGATTGCGCGTCGGTGCCGACCAGATCGCCAACGAACACCGAAGCGGCGACAGCCAGTGCGCGGCGCCGGTCACCCGCCTGCGCGAAGGCGGCGCCACTTAGGGCCTCCACCGCTCCGGCCGGCGCATCGGCGGCGACGGTCCGACCGGAAAGCCACGCGGCGGCGAGGCCGAGGGTGGCGGCGCGGCGCCCCGGAGCCGCACGACAGGCGCCCGCTTCACATCGCGACGACGACATACTCGCGCTCCAAGGAGACCGGGATCGTCTCCACCGTGAATGGCCCTTTGGCGAGCGACGCGCCCGGTTCCACGGTCACGTCGTAGATGCGCGCCTTAACCCCATCGGGCTCGCACCAGGACTGGCCGGTGCGGATGTCGAACTCCCAGCCGTGCCAGGGGCAGCGCAGCATCTCGCCGGCGCGGGTCAGGCGGTATTCGCCGGGGCGATCGGATTCCATCGCCGCGAACAGCCGGCCGCGACACAGCGGCGCGCCTTCGTGCGGGCAGCGGTTGAACAGGGCGAAGTATTCGCCGTTGACGAGGAAGACCCCGATCTCGCGGCCCTGCACGGTGACGATCTTGCAGCCGCCCGGGGCGATCTCGCCCACGGTGGCGACGACGTGGCGGCTCACGCGCCGCCCTCACCCGCGTCGCTGCGCTCCGCGCCCTCTCCCGCGAGCGGGAGAGGCGAAGAAAGGCGGCGCGCTTCTTTCACCTCTCCCGCACTTCGCGGGAGAGGTCGCCGCGTCTTCGCGGCGGGTGAGGGCCGTCTCATCCCAGCCCGTAGAACGCCAGCGCGTTGTCGCGGAAGATCGCCTTCCGCATGGGCTCGGGCAGCTTCACCTTGAAGGCGTGGCGCGGGTCGTCCTGGTCCCAGTGCGGGTAGTCGGTCGAGAACATCACTCGGTCCACGCCGATCCACTCGATCGTCGACAGGATATCGTCCGGCCGCTC
>JBDTFI010000166.1:0-5096 GCA_039938035.1 Acetobacteraceae bacterium
CTGGCCGGAGCGGCTCCAGGAACAACTCGAAGGTGATGCAGACGGCGTTCTCGCCGCGCGTGAGCACACCTTCATGGACCTGACCGCGCATGTCGGCGACCAGCAGCGAAAGCTCGGCGCGCGGCGCACCGTCCACCTCCCGCACCACCCCCTGCCGGACCAGTACCTCGGTCGCATGGTCAGCGACGCTGTCGCCATGTGTGAAGCGCGCGCCGACCAAGCTGCCGACACTGCCGCGAACGGCGGCGGCAATGATGCCGCGCGTCCGACACAACGACTCGATCGCGACGCAGAGGTCCTCGTTCGGGCGGAGGCGGGCGGCGATCAGGCCCGGAGCGTCGGGGCCGTCTTGCGGGACGAACAGGGTGAAGTTGGTTTCCGGGTCGTAGGCGGCGCTGACCACGACGTCGCGCAGCGCCCACGCGCGGGCGGTGCCGGCGTCGCGCACGGTGCTCGCCTCGGGAATGATGTGGCCGCCGCGACGGATCCCCTCGGGCTCGACCCAGACGGCGTGGCAGTGGACATAAGGCGCGCCGTCGCGCCAGCCGAAGGTCGCGTTCGCGGTCTCGATGCGGGCGAAGGCGGCCTCATGCGGACCGGCGAACCAGGCCGCGTGGGCAGCATCCGCCGACGGGCCGGGCAGGTAATAGCGAAACGGCGCCAGCACGGCGCCCTCGAACACGATCGCGCCCGAATGAAACCCCGCTTGCGCGAGCGGGCGGGTCAGCGCGTCATTGAGCGAATCGCCGGCGCTGAGCGCGAAATCCCTTGTCTCGGCGTGGCCGGCCCGGGCCACGATGCGCTCCGGGGGCGCCGGACCGGGCTGGGTCAGGCGGCGCATCGCGCGTCAGCGCCCGACGGCGTAGCCCTGCATCCCCCGCGGGTTCGCGCCGGCGCGAATTTGGTTTCCGTCGACGCGGGCGCCGCTCAGCCGGCCCTCGGACCAGTCCTCGCCCTTCTCCGCCTTGTGGCCGCGACCAAGCAGCGTCTCCAGCACCGAATCGGCATAGCGCCCTTCCAACACGAGCTTCCCCGGTCGCGCGGCGCGCGGCCAGAAGCTGGAGGGCCAATGCTCGGAGTGGAAGGTCGGCGCGTCGATCGCCTCCTGGATGTTCATGTTGAAATGGAGCATCCGCACGAACATCGTCAGCGACCACTGATCCTGCTGCTCCCCGCCCGGGGTGCCGAACGCCATCCACGGCTTGTTGTCGCGCAGTGCGAAACTGGGCGACAGCGTGGTGCGTGGGCGCTTCGCGGGTTCCAGGCTGTTTGGAAGGCCCGGCCGAAGCCAGAACATCTGCCCGCGCGTGCCCATCGGGAAGCCAAGTTCGGGAATGACCGGCGAGGATTGCAGCCAGCCGCCTGACGGCGTCGCGCTGACCATGTTCCCGTGCCGGTCGATCACGTCGATGTGGCAGGTGTCGGCGCCGATCACCCCGAGCCGCGAGACGGTCGGCTCGCCGACCCCGGGAGCGGCCGAGACCATCGGGGCGCGCTCGCCGGCTCCGTGATCGACCCAGGAGGTGCGGCCGCCCACCTCGCCCGGGCGCAGCGCCAGCGAAGCGTCGCGACCGACGAGGGCACGCCGGTCGCGATTGTAGGCCTCCGATAGCAAGCCGGGCAGCGGGACATCGACAAAACGGGGATCGCCGTACCACGCCTCCCGGTCGGCGTAGGCGAGTTTGGCGCACTCGACCACGGTGTGGACGAAATCGGCGCCGAGCGGGTCCATCGCGCCGATGTCGAACCCGGCGAGCAGGGCGAGTTGCTGCAGGAACACCGGCCCCTGGCTCCACGGCCCGCATTTGAGCACGGTGTGGCCGTGATACTCATAGCTGACCGGGTCCTCCACGGTCGCCTTCCAGGCGGCGAAGTCGTCCGCCGTCAACAGGCCGCGATGGCGCCGGCCGGAGACGTCGAGCACGTCGGTATCGCGGAAAAAGCGATCGACCGCCTCGGCGACGAAGCCCCGGTACCAGGCGTTCCGCGCCGCCTCGATCCGTGCCTCTCGGTTCGCGCCGACCGCCTCGCGGCACAGCCGCTCCAGCGTCTCGGCAAGCGCCGGGCGCGCGAACAAGGAGTTCGGGGCGGGCACCTTGCCGTTTGGCAGGAACACCGCGGCCGAGCTGGGCCACTCCGCTTCGAACAACGGACGGATGCCTTCGATGGTCGTGCTGATGCGCGGCACGATCGGGGCGCCGTTCCGGGCGTAGCCGATGGCGTAGGCGAGCACATCCTTCAGTTCCCACGTCCCCCAGTCGCGCAGCATCAGGCACCATGCGTCGAAGGCGCCAGGAACGACGGCGGGCAGCAGTCCGGTGGCCGGAATGAGGTCGAGATCAAGGGCGGCAAACCGCTCCAGCGTCGCGGCACGGGGCGACACGCCCTGGCCGCAAATGACGTGTTGGGTGTTGGTCTTCGCGCTGTGCAGGATGATCGGCGCGTCGCCGCCCGGACCGTTGAGGTGCGGCTCGGCCATATAGAGCGTGAAGCCGGCGGCGACCGCGGCGTCGAAGGCATTCCCGCCACGCTCCAGCACCGCCATCCCGACTTGGCTCGCCAGCCAGTGGGTGCTGGCGACGACGCCGAAGGTGCCGGCGATCTCGGGGCGGGTGGTGAACATGCGGACTCCTGCGACGCACTTGCGTGACGATAAGGCTAATCTCATGGTCGCGGAATGAAAACCAGCGGGATCCTGGTGCTGGTGGTGGGCTCGAGCGGGGCCGGCAAGGACACGCTCCTGGACGCGGCCAAGGAGGCGTTCGGCGACGATCGGCGATTCCGGTTCGTCCGCCGGGTCATCACCCGCCCGACCGAGGCGGGCGGGGAGGCGCATGAGGCGGTGACGGCGGAGGCATTCGCCGCGCGCCGGTTCGCGCTGGCCTGGGAGGCGCACGGGTTGCGCTACGGCATTCCCGACGACATCGAAGCCGACATCGCCGCCGGGCGCATCGTCATCGCCAACGTCTCGCGGGGGGTGATCGCGGACGCCGCCGCGCGGTTTCCCGTCCAGGTGATCGAGATCACGGTGCCGCCCGAGATATTGTCCGCCCGCCTCGCGTCGCGTGGGCGGGAGGACGCGGCGGGGCGCGCCGCCCGGATGGCGCGGCGGATGGATTTGGCGGAGGGGGTCGCGGTGCAGACCGTGCAGAACGACACGACGCCGGCCGAGGGCGCGGCGCGCTTCGTGGCCGCGCTCAGCCGCGCAGCGGAAGCCGCTTGGCCAGCAGGAACGGCGTGTCAGACGCCTCCTGGGTGAACAGGCAGATCGCGCCGACCCGACGCGGCGCGCGCAAGGTGTCCGCGAGGTAGCGTTCGGCGGCGGGCTTGTAGAGGGCACGCTCCTCCGCGCTGAGCCGGCGGGTCAGCGTCATGTGGAAGAACCAGGCGCCGAACACATACGGATAGCCCCAGCGGCGCAGCAGCGCGTCCTGCGCCGCCGTCAGTCCGGCTCGGCGACGGCGCGCCAGCTCCGCTTCACCAGGGGCCGCCCGGAAGCCATCGAGGCCGGCGATGCACAGATCGGCCAGCGCTTGCAAGGCGACGCACGGCGTGGTTTCGCGAAGCGCGAGGAACCCGTGCAGGTCGGCCACCTCCAGCGCCGGCAGATCGAACGGCGCGACAGACGCGGCGAGTTCGGCCGCGGCATCCGCCACCGCGTCGAACCGCATGCCGGGGATAAGGCGCATGGGTGGCTTCAGCGTCGCGTGGAAGCCGTACTGGCGCGGTTCCGCCGTGACCTCCGCGATGGCCGGAATGTCGGGGTGCGACACCGGCGCGCCGCTCCCGGGGTCGCGGCCGAGCCATGTCGCACCGGCCGTGAACAGAGGATCGTCTATCTCGGGAGCGTAATAGACGCCGACCCGGATCACGCCACCCGTTCCCCCGCGCTCCAGGTGGCGCGTACCACGGCGATATCCTCGTGCAGGCGCACCCGTACGAGATCGGCGCGCAGGCCCGGCGCGAGCCGGCCACGATCGGAGAGCCCGGCAATGCGCGCCGGTGCGTCGGTGACCAGCCCGATGGCGGCATGTGGCGGCACACCCCGACGCGCGCAGAGAAACGCCGCTTCGACCAGGCTGTTCGGCACGTAGTCCGAGGCGAGCGCGTCCACCGCGCCGGCCTCGATCAGGTCGAGCACCGCCACGTTGCCCGAATGGGAGCCGCCGCGCACGATGTTCGGCGCGCCGGCGACGACGGCCATGCCGGCCGCCTTCGCCGCGCGCGCCGCCCGCATGGTCACCGGGAATTCGCTCACGCGAATGCCGGCAGCGGCGTTCTCCGCCACCTCCTCTTCCGTGCGATCATCATGGCTCGCCAATGCCACGTCCCGGCCGCGTACCCGCGCGAGCACGCTGCTCCGGTTGGGACCGCGCAGGCGGATACGGTTGGCGCGCAGCTCCACCATGCGACGGTCGATTTCCTCGTCATCGAGTCCACCCGTACGGCGCAGCGCACGGTAATAGTCGAGATCGGCGTACTGCCCGACACCGGGCGTGTGATCCATCAGGCTGACCATGCGCACGCGCGGATGGTCGGCGACGGGGTCGAACAGCGCCAGCATGTCGTCGGCCGGAATCTCGCAGCGCAGATGCAGAAAGTGCTCGGCACGCAGCAGTCCCGCGGCGCCCAGCACGTCCAGGTCGGCGACGCCTTCGTGGAAGGTGCGGACGCGGTTCTTGTCGAAGCCGAGATCGCCGAGGCAGAGCGCGTCGAAGACGGTGGTGATGCCCGCGGCGGCGCATTGCTGATCGTGCGCGATCATCGCCGAGCGCGACGGCCAGCGCGCGTTGCTGCGCGGCTGCACCTGGCGTTCGAGGTTGTCGGTGTGGAGATCGACGATGCCGGGGATCAAGTGGTCGCCGTCCACGTCGAGCGCGCCGGGCAGGCCGGACACGCCGGGCTGGATGTCGGCGATCGTGCCGGCGCGCAGGATCAGCGTGCCGCGCAGCACCTCGTTGGCCAGCACCAGCGCGGCGTTGGTGAGAATCGTCTCGTCGTTCATGCGGCGTCCTGGATCGGGTGTACCGGGAAGAGCCGATCGGCGACGGCGGCACGCACCTCGATATCGTGGAAGATGCCGACGATCGCCGTGC
>JBDTFI010000167.1:0-3054 GCA_039938035.1 Acetobacteraceae bacterium
TGCGGCATGGTCTGCTGCGTCGACGTCGCGCTGGCGACGCCCGATTCGATCTTCGGCCTGACCGAGGTGCGCGTCGGCGTCGCCCCGACTCCGATCTCCACCCACATGGTCCACGCCATGGGCCTGCGTCACACGCGCCGCTACGCGCTGACCGGGGAACGCTTCGATGCGAACGAGGCGCTCCGCATCAACCTGGTCCACGAGATCGTCGAGCCCGCGCGGGCCGAGGCGCGGCTCGGCGAGGTGCTCGACGCCGTCTTCCTCGGCGCCCCCGGCGCCATCGCGATGACCAAGCGCTCCTTCCTCGGCGCCAACGCCTTGTTGCTGGACGATCGCCAGATGAGCACGCTGGCCCACGAAAGCGCCGATCAGCGCCACACCGCCGAGGGAATGGAGGGCACGACCGCCTTTCGTGAGAAACGCAAGCCGGAATGGTATCGCGCCGCGCCGGGGTAAGCTACAGGAACATGGTGACGGCGTCGTCCCGGAAGCGTTATGGGGAGGACGGTGGGAACGCGATCCCGTGCAAGACCGGAGAAAAACCAATGCCGACAAAGACCCCGGAGAAGAAGACCCCGGCCAAAGCCAAGCCCGTTGCCAAGGCAGCCGTGGGAGGCGCCAAGACGAACGCCCTCCAGAAGCCGCTCCAGCCGTCAGCGGAACTGGCCGCCGTCGTTGGCGCGGGTCCGGTCTCGCGCGGCCAGGTGGTGAGCAAGGTGTGGGACTACATCCGCACGAACAATCTGCAGAATCCCGCCGACCGCCGCGAGATCCTGGCCGACGAGAAGCTCAAGAAGGTCTTCGACAAGGACAAGGTGACGATGTTCGAGATGAACAAGCACCTTGCCCGTCACCTGAAATAGGTCCCCGGCTGATCGATGAGGCGTGTCCGACGCTGCCCTCACTCCTCCTGCGAGGGCGAGTGACAGCGTAAGGCACGAGGCGCATGGCCGCGAAGATCATCCCCGTCTACACGTTCGATTGCGTCGTCTTCGGCGCGACCGGCGACCTCACGCTCCGCAAGCTGCTGCCCGCTCTCTACTGGCGCTTTCGGGACGGCCAGATACCGGAGGAGTCGCGGATCATCGGTGCCGCCCGCTCCGACCTCGGTGACGACGGCTTCCGCGAACGCGCTGCCGCCGCGCTGAAGGAACATGTCGATCCCGCCTCCCTCGACGCCGCGACCGTCGAGCGTTTCCTCGCGCGTCTGGGCTACGTCAAGCTCGACGCGGTGCGCCCGGACGGCGGGTGGGAGGCGTTGGCCGACCGGCTCGACCCGTCGCGGATCAGGGTCTTCTACCTGGCGGTCGCGCCGCGCCTCTACGGCCCGATCTGCCACAACATCGGGGCGCACGATCTCGCCACGCCGCTGTCGCGCGTGGTGCTGGAAAAACCGATCGGCCATGACCTCGAATCGGCGCGCGCGATCAACGACGAGGTGGGGCGGGTCTTCACCGAATCGCAGACCTTCCGCATCGACCACTACCTCGGCAAGGAGACGGTGCAGAACCTGCTCGCGCTGCGCTTCGCCAATTCGATCTTCGAGCGGCTGTGGAACAGCGACGTGATCGACCACGTCCAGATCACCGTGGCCGAGACGGTCGGGCTGGAAGGCCGGGGCGACTACTACAGCCACGCCGGCGCGCTGCGCGACATGGTGCAGAACCATCTGCTCCAACTGCTGTGCCTGATGGCGATGGAGGCGCCGGTGTCGCTCGACGCCGACCGGGTGCGCGACGAGAAGCTGAAGGTGCTGCGCGCGCTCCGCCCGATCGACCCGTCCGAGGTCGCGATGCTGACGGTGCGCGGCCAGTACGGCCCCGGCGCCGTCGACGGGCGCCCCGTCGCCGGCTTCCTCGCCGATCTCGGTGAGCCGTCCGGCATCGAGACCTTCGTCGCCCTGAAGGCGGAGGTGCGGAGCTGGCGGTGGGCGAACGTGCCGTTCTACCTGCGCACCGGCAAGCGCCTGCCGCAGAAGGTGAGCGAGATCGTGGTGCAGTTCCGCGCCCTGCCGTTCTCCATCTTTCCGGGCGCGGTCTCCGAACTTGCCGCCAACAGGTTGGTGATCCGCTTGCAGCCGGAGGAGGGAATGCGGCTCGAGATGATGACCAAGGAGCCGGGTCCGGGCGGCCTGCGCCTCACCCCGACCGGGCTCGACATCAGCTTCGAGAAGACGTTCGGTCTGCGCTACCCGGACGCCTACGAACGCCTGCTGATGGACACGGTGCGCGGCAACGCCACCCTGTTCATGCGCCGCGACGAGGTGGAGGCGGCGTGGTCCTGGGTCGAGCCGATCCTGGAGGCCTGGGGTGCCCGCGCCGAACCGCCGCGCCCCTATCCCGCTGGAAGCTGGGGCCCGACGGCGGCGATCGCGCTCATCGAGCGCGACGGGCGTACGTGGCACGAGGAGGCGGCACGGGGCTAAACGCAAGCGACCGACACGGCCTCCCCGACTCCATGCTGGCGTGCTCGCCTCGAGGAACTGAGTATGCCAACCATTCTCCGTACCGAGGGTTTCCGGCTCTACTTCTGGAGCCGCGAGCCGAATGAGCCGCCGCATGTGCATGTGGACAAGGCCGGCGCCTCGGCCAAAGTGTGGTTGGAACCGGTCGCGCTGGCGAGCACGGCCGGCTATCCGGCGCGCGAACTGGGAGCGATCATGCGGCTGATCCGCGCGCATCAAGCCGAACTACTGGAGGCGTGGTATGAGTTCTTCGGCCCAGGCTGAGGGCGCTGACATCCGGGTCCGCGATGTGGCGGTCAGCGAAGACGAACTGACGGTGGCGTTGATGGACGGGCGCACGATCGCGGTGCCGTTGGCCTGGTATCCCCGGCTGGCGCTGGGGACGCCTGAGCAGCGGGCGCGATGGGAGTTGGCCGGGGCCGGTTATGGCATTCACTGGCCGGAGCTGGATGAGGATTTGAGCACCGAAGGATTGCTGGCGGGCGCGCGGGCGCCGCGTGGCTCGGCGACGTGGCGCTCCAAGCTCGTCAAGTGATTGGTGGAGGCAGTGGACATAATCGGCACGCGGGCTGATTGAGCGCACCCACGCC
>JBDTFI010000168.1:0-2609 GCA_039938035.1 Acetobacteraceae bacterium
CGTCAGCGGGCCGGCCCAGGAGCATCAGCGCCTGGCCGCGCCGGAGCAAGGCCGCCACGTTGTCCGGGTCGCGCTCCAGCATGGTATCGACGACGTGCAGCGCGGTATCGGGGGCGCCGGCCGACAGCGTGGCGTCGGCGAGGCGCAGATCCAGCGCCGGCGTGTCGCGGATCGCCGCCTGCGCCGGGTCCGGCGGCGGCGTCCGCGAACAGGCGGTGGCGCCGAGGAGCAGGCCGAGAGTGGTTGCGCGCACGGCGCGGCAGGCTAGCATCGTCATCGTCGGCACCCCAGGTCGGAGGGACAAGGGATCATCCGCCGGACATCTTCGCGATGATGGCCAGCATCGCCGGGCCGGCCACCACGAGGAACACGCACGGCAGGATGAACATGATCATCGGCAGCGTCATGAGCACTGGCAACCGCGCGGCTCGCGCCTCGAATCGGGTGAGCGCCTCGCCCCGCAAATCGGCGGCCAGCGCGCGCAGTGCCTGGCTCAACGGCGTGCCGTAGCGCAGCGCCTGCGCCAACGTCCCGGCCAGGCGTTGCAGGCTGAGCAGCCCGGTACGCTTGCCCATGTTGATCAACGCGGCACGCCGGTCGGCGAGGATGCGCAGTTCGTTGTGGGTGATCGACAGTTCCACCGCACAGGCGGGGCTGCTCACCCGGATCTCGCTCGCCACCCGCTCCATCCCTTGCTCCAGTGCCAGGCCGGCCTCGGCGCAGATGACCAGCAGATCCAGCGCGTCGGGCATCGCACGCTCGACCGACGCGAGGTAACGTTTGCGGATGCCGCGCAGCAGGAAGTCGGGCGCCATCAGCCCGCCCACCGCCGCGACGGCGAGGGCCAGGTGGGTCGACGTCGGTGACAGGGTCGTGTCGCGCAGCGTGACCCAGGCGAGCATCGGAAGTCCGCCCAGCAGGATCACCTTGGCCCCCACGAAGATCGGCAGCGCGTGCGTGCCGCGGAGATTGGCCGAAGCGAGCGTGCTCTCCAGGTTGGCGATCGCCTTGGCGGACAGGATGCCGCTCCGGGTCAGCAGATACCCGACGCCGGCGACGATTCGCGCCAGCCGTGAGACAGGGCCGGTGCCAGCCCCGTGCCGGCGATCGGCGCGTAGAGATCGCGCACCTCCTCCAGCTGGTGGCGCAGCCGGCTCTCGCGCCGGATCGGTCCCCACGCGAGGGCGCCCAGCAAGCCGATCAGCAGCACCATCGCCAGCGACGCGGGAAGCAACGCGCCCGAGGCCAATGCCGCGCGGAGCGTCGGGATCACCGGAGGCTCCGCTTGATCATGAACCGCATGACGATGCCGGCCGTGCCCAGCATGCCGATCGCCAGGAACAGAACGCGGTTGCCGCTATGGGTGTCGAACAGCGGTCGTATGTAGGCGTAGTTCAGCACCGACAATGCGAGCCCGGTCACCACAGGCAGGGCCGCCAGCACATAGGCGCTGGTGCGCGCCTCCGAGGCGAGCGCGATGGCGCGCTGGCGCAGCGCCACGCGCTTGCGGATCACGTCGGCGAGGTTGTCCAGCGTCTCCGCGAGGCTGCCGCCGGTCTGCGCCTGCAAGGTCAGCGCGACCGAGAAGAACCCGTATTCGGCGACGCCGCTGCGCGCCGCGCCCTCGCGCAGCGCGTCGTCCAGCCTTATCCCGATCGCCATCTGGTCGGCCACGCGCGAAAACAACTTTGCCGTCGGCTCCATGCTCTCGCGCGCTACGCCGCGTAGCGCCTCCTGCAAGGGAATTCCGGCGCGCACGGAGCGCACGATCATCGACAGAGTATCGGGAAGCTGGCGGTACAGTTTATCGGCGTGGCGCGCGTGCAACATGCGAAACGTCGCCTGGGTGCAGCCGATCCAGATCAGCGGCAGCGCGAGATCGAGCGGAATGCCGAACACGCGGCTGGCCAGCCGGTCGATCGCCAACGCCGCGATCCCCGCCGCTAGCAGCAGGAGCGGCACGCGCAGCGGATAGGCGGCCTGACGCTCCGGATTGTAGCCGCACAATCGGCCAATCCGCTCCTGCCACCCGGCGAGCAGATCGGTCATGCCAAGCTGTTCGGAGACCGGGCGCGCCGGTGCCCGCGCCGCCGCCAGCGGCGTCACCAGATCGGCGATCCGCGTCTTCAGCTTCCGGTTGCGCTGATCCTGCGCCAGGACGGCGACGCCGATCCCGGCCATCGCCACCAATCCCGCGCCGCCGACCACGATGACGTGCGGGGTCACAGCGGCGCCGCCTCCTCCATGACCGCGTCCCACGCGCGATCCAGCCCGAAATAGTGCAGCCGCTCCTGAAAGCTCGGCACCGAGCGCGAGGCACGCCAGCGGCCGAGCAGGTGGCCGTCCATGTCCTCGCCCTCGTGCTCGAAGGAGAAGATGTCGTGCATCGTCATCACCTCGCCCTCGAGCCCGACAAGCTCGGTCAGCTGGATCACCCGGCGGCCGCCATCGCGCTGGCGGCCGACCTGCACGATCACGTCCACCGCGCTGAGGATCTGCGTTTTGATGGCCCGCGACGGCAGCCCCATGTTGCCCATCTGGACCATGTTCTCGATGCGGGTCAGCGCGTCGCGCGTGTTGTTGGAGTGGACGGTGGACATGCTGCCGTC
>JBDTFI010000169.1:0-6508 GCA_039938035.1 Acetobacteraceae bacterium
TCAACCGCATGGAGGCGTTCGGCCGGCTGCTCGCCCGCTACCCGCAGCATCTGCGCCACGTCAGCTTCCTTCAGGTGGCGGCGCGCTCGCGTGAGGACGTACGCGAGTATCGTGAACTCGGAGAGGAGCTGAACCGGATCGCCGGCGACACCAACGGCCGGTACTCGGAGTTCGATTGGACGCCGCTGCGCTACATGACCCGCCCGGTACGGCGGCGCACGCTCGTGGGCTTCTACCGGCTGGCGCATATCGCACTGGTGACGCCACTGCGCGACGGCATGAACCTTGTCGCCAAGGAGTACGTCGCCGCGCAGAACCCAGCCGACCCGGGCGTCCTCATCCTGTCGCGCTTCGCCGGCGCCGCCGATGAGATGACCGACGCACTGATCGTCAACCCGTTCGATGCCGACGAGATCGCCGAGGCAATGCACCGCGCCCTGACAATGAGCCTCGAGGAGCGTCAGGGCCGGCATCATAAGCTGCGCCAGCACGTATGGCATTCCACCGCGCGGCGCTATTGCGAGGTGTTCCTTGACCATCTCGACGAGAGCGACGACGGCGAGTCGCCTGCGTCGGAGATTGATCGGCCTTCCGCCACGGCATCCGCGCCGGTGGCGAGCAACATTTGACGCATCCCGCAAGGAGATTCCGATGACCACGCTCCCTGTACCCACGCTCGATCATGTGGTGGTCAATGTGCGGGACCGCCTCGACGAGGGTCTGGAGACCTATCGCCGGCTCGGCTTCACGCTGACCCCACGCGGCTATCACACCCTCGGCTCGATGAACCATCTGGCGATCTTCGGGACCGAGTACCTGGAACTGATCGCCGCCCCCGCCGGGGAGCCGAGACGGGCCGGGATCCTGGACGCGCCCATCGGCTTGAACGGGCTGGTGTTCGGCACGGAGGATTCGACGTCGGTCTATGAGGCGCTGAGTGCTGCGGGCGTTCCGATCGAGCCACCCAACGAGTTCTCCCGCCCGGTCGAACTGCCTGGCGGCGGGCGCCGCGACGCGGTGTTCCGCACGGTGCGCCTGAAGCCTGATGCGACGGATGTAGGGCGACTTTACTTCTGCCACCATTTCACCCGTGATCTCGTGTGGCGTGACGCTTGGCGGCATCACCCGAACGGCACGATCGGGGTTATCCGCGCGGTGATCGCGGCGGATGATCCGGCCCCGCTCGCGGCCTTGTTCGCACGGATGTTCGGCGGCGATGCGGTGCGGCGTGACGGCGACGGCCACACGCTGCTGCTCGGCCTATCGCGCTTCGATATCGTCACGCCGGCCACGCTCGCCGCGACCTTCGGCGCGGCGGCTCCGGATGGGGCGGGGCGGGCGACATTCATGGCGGCGCTGACCTTGCGAACCCGCTCGCTCGATCAAGCGGCCTCCGCGCTGGCGGCGGGCGGGATAGACGCACGCCGGGAAGCCGGACGCATCGTGATCCCAGCCACGGCGACTTTTGGTGCTACACTGGAGTTTCGCGAATAGGACCAACCGCCCCTGATGCTCACCTTCGGTACGCTCCCAAGCCGTCATGCCCGGGCTTGACCCGGGCATCCAGCGGAAACCCGTGCGCGTTGCAAGTCGGCTGGATTGCCGGATCAAGTCCGGCAATGACGATATAGGTAGTGTCGGACGAAAAGATGCAGTGTCGGACTTGAAGCCGAGCCGGGCGGTCATTGATTCCGACGGAGGATGACGAAGCGATGGCCATGCACATCGACTACTATGCCTCACTGAACTCGCCCTGGACCCATCTCGGTGGCGCACGCCTGGAAGCGATGGCCGCACGGCATGGGGCGAGCGTTCGGATCTTCCCGGTCGATTTCGGGACCATCTTTCCAAACTCCGGCGGATTGCCGCTGCCGAAGCGCGCACCACAACGCCAGGCCTACCGGCTGATGGAGCTGGAGCGGTGGCGAGCCCATCTCGGCATTCCCATCCAGATCAAACCGCGATTCTTTCCCGCGAAGGAAACGCAGGCGACACTCTGCGTGATCGCCACGCGCGAGACGATCGGGGATGCCCAGGCGATCGCGTTGGCGCATCGCGTGCTGAAGGCGCTGTGGGAGGAAGAGAAGGACACCGGCGATGCGGCGACGCTTGCCGGGCTGATCGAGGATGTCGGAATGGACGCCCACGCGCTGATGGCGCTCGCCGCCGAACCGCACTGGTCGGAGCGGCGCGAGCAGGACACGCGCACCGCTCTCGCGCGCGGCGTGTTCGGCGCGCCGAGCTATGTCATCGGCGAGGAGATTTTCTGGGGCCAGGATCGGCTGGAATTCGTGGAAAGGCGGCTGGCGAACGGCCCTTCGCGCTGATCAGCCCATCGCGGCCAGTCGAGGGAGCACGCGCTCGCCGTACAGGCGCATCGACGCCTCGGCGTCCGCCAGGGCGATGTCGTTGAAGCTGACCTGCAACGACGCGACCTCGAAGCCGCCGACCCGGTTCGCATAGGTGGCGGCGGTGTCGAGGATGCGCTCCGGCGTGCCGACCCAGGCGGCGCACTTCTCCACCTGCGTCTCGAAACTCTCGCGTGCGAGGCCCGCGATGACCTTGTCGTACCCGGGATAGTCCGCCGACGCCGCGCCGCCGATCCAATCGCCGGCGGCGTTCACGAGCGATTTGAGGTAGCGGTTCAGCGGCTCGCGCGCGATCCGCTCGGCCTCTTGCTGATCGGCGTGACAAAGCATGTGAAAGGCCATCATCACCGTGCCCGGCCCGGCGTGGCCGGCACGGGCGCGGGCCTCGCGATAGGTGCCGAGCAACTCCGCCATCGCGCCACCCGCCATCGGGATCGCCATGACGCCGTGACCCGCGGCACCGGCCCGCTCGAATGATTCCGGGGTGGCGAGCGCGGCGACGAAAAACGGGGGGCGCGGGTGCTGCGTCGGACGCGGCAGCGACGTTACGTCGCGGAAGGCGTGAAACCGCCCCTCTGCGGTGACATGCTCCTCCTCCAGCAACCGGCGGACCTGCTCCATGCCCTCGTCGAAGCGGGCGCGGCTGTCGTCGAGGCGCACGCCGAAGCGGGCGAATTCGTGCGGCAGGAAGGCACGCGCGAAACCAACGTCGAGGCGGCCGTCGCACAGCGCGTCGACCATCGCGATCTCGGCGGCGAGCTTCAGCGGGTTGTTGAACGCCGGTAGCACCGCCCCGGTGACGAGACGCGCTCGCTGCGTCCGCTGCGCGGCGGCGGCCAGGAACAGCAGCGGGTTGGGGCTATAGCCGCCATAGGGGTGAAAGTAGTGTTCAACGGTGCGGACATGGCAGTAGCCGTAGCGATCGCACAGGCCGACGAGGTGCAGCGCCTCCTGCCAGTAGCCGCGGCCGCTCTGTTGGTCGGGGCCGATGTCGGGGAAGAACTGGATGCCGGTCTTCATTCAGCGGCGGCGGCTTGCGGGCGGAGGTCCTTCGAGTATTCGATGCTGACCGGCGCGTCGGCCTCGAACGGGGAGCGCAAACCCAGCGTCTTGCCGTGCTCGCGAACCGCCGGCATCACTTCCTGGCACAGCAGGCGGATGCAGGTGCGGGTGTCCTCCGGGCTCACCTTTCCGTCATTGGCCCAGAAACCCATGATGCCGGGGCGGGTCTGTTCGATCAGCGCCTTCAGGGTCGGGATCACCGTCTTCGGGGTGCCGGCGATGATCATGGTGTTGGCGACCTGTTCCTCGAAGGTCGGGCTGCCGCGCGGGTTCTTCGCCCGTCCGACCGCGAACTCCACGAAGTTGCGTCGTCCCGACGGCGAGAAATACCCGGACGGGTTCGCCCACACGGGATGGGCGAGGCCGGTGAATTCGCCCTGCATCCACATGAACTGGCGCGCGTTCTCCAGCGCCTTCTCCTCGGTCTCCTGGACATGGACGCGGATCAGGTAGCCGAAATTCTCCGGCCCGGCCTCATAGCCGACCTCGCGCGCCTGCTGCGAGTAGATGCCCCAGATCGCCTTGGTGGCGTCGATTGCGGTATTCAGCGCGATGTACGGATAGCGGTGGCGCGCCGCCCAGAGCACCGTTTCCTTCGACAGCACGCCTGGAATCCATACGCGCGGATACGGCTTCTGCAACGGCACCGCCCAGGGGTTCACGACTCGATGCTGATAATGCGTGCCTTCCCACCGGAAGGGTCCCGGCTGTGTCCAGGTTTTCACGATGAGGTCGTGCGCCTCCTCGAACCGCTCGCGATTGAAGGCGGGGTTGACGCCCTGAGCCAGCTGCTCCTGCCCGCCGCCGCGAACGAAGCCCGACACCAGACGGCCCTTTGAGATCATGTCGATCATCGCCAGCTCTTCGGCCAGCCTGATCGGGTTCTCCGCCAGTGGCAGCGGGTTCCCGAGCATGACGATCTTCACCTTCTTGGTGACCGCAGCCAGGATAGAGGCGAACACGTTGGCCTTGGCCTGCATGCAGAATGGCGCGTTGTGGTGCTCGTTCAGCATGATGCCGTCGGCACCGCACTCGTCGGCGTAGATGTAGTCCTCGAGGTACTGGTTGTACAGCCGGCTGCCGGCAACCGGATCGAAGTTGCGGTTGGAGAAGGTCAACGCGGTCGCGCCGTATCGCCGACCCTCGTCGGCGTCGTAGGCGGACATTGGTTGCTCGGTGAAATACATCAGGTGCATGGGGTGCTCCTTGATCCTGATCGCTGCTCAGTCGGTGTTCACGAAATCGGTCACGAGGCGGGCGAATGCCTCGGGCTTTTCCATCTCGATCAGATGGCCGCACCCGGCGACGATCTCCAGCCGGGCATCGCGGAACGCCCGCACGTACGCATTTCCGGCGCTGCGCGGTACCACCTTGTCGTCGTCGCCCCAGACGATCAGCGCCGGCGCGCGCACGCCGCCGAGCAGGTAGGGCAGCGTCTGACTGTACATGTAGGGCTTCCAGGCGGTGCGGAAGCACATCTCGCGGGCGATGTCCCACGCCTCGAGTTGGTCGGTCGTGACCTCGCCGAACACGCGGCGGAAGTTCTCCTGGTCGTGGAAGCCAGCCTGCGGATAGGCCATGTAAGAGATGATCGCCTGATCGAGGATGTCGCCCTCGGGCGGCTTGATGCCCATCGGCGCCGCCAGCACCAGCCGGCGAAAGTCGCGCGGGGCGAGGCTCGCCATCTCGGCGGCGATCCAGCCGCCAAAGCCGAGGCCCACGAGCGCGACGTCGGAAAGACCCTGATCGGCGAGCAGCCATTGATAGACGGCGGCGATGTCGCGGACGCCGCGCATCCAGCCGGGGCGCCCCGAGCGGCCCCAGCCGGGATGATGCGGCACCAGCACGGTGAAGCGCTCGGCCAACTGATCGTAGAAGGGCAGCCGATCAGGCGTGCCGATATCGTGGTGCAGGACCAGCAGAGCCGGGCCGTTCCCGGCACGCGACAGATGCAGCTTGACCCCCGCCACGTCGGCCGCCGTGTCGGACCAGGCCACGTCTGACGCCATTCCCTGCCTCCTTGATCGACTCTCACCGAAAGGATAGGCGTCGATCTTCCGCCTTGTCCAACGCGGGCCCCGCATTATCTCTCGCGGGCCGCCGCGCGGGCGGAACGACACGGTTCGAACCACAGGTCGGCGGTCAGCACGGAATGTTCGGCTTGTCGGTCTCCGACGTGTTCGCCTTCGCCCAGCACCACCCGGGGCTTCAGGCGTTCGCGATCATTTTCGCGACCTTCATCCTGGAGGACGCGGCGACGATCCTCGCCGGGATGCAGGCGGCGGACGGCAGCCTCTCGGTCCCGCTCGCGCTCGGCGCACTCTATGTCGGCATCGTGTTGGGCGACCTGGGTCTCTACGGGCTTGGCCGGCTCGCCGCGCACGTCCCTTGGGTGCGTCGGCTGCTGCCTCCCACTCGAACCGAGACGGTGCGGGCCTGGCTTCACGGACGAGTGTTCCGGGTCGTGCTCGTAAGCCGGTTCTTGCCTGGGGTGCGGCTGCCGACCTACACGACCTGTGGCTACCTCGGCGCCAGCCTGCGCCAGTTCACGCTGGCCACCATGATCGCGACGCTGTTCTGGACGTCGGGCCTTTTCGCCGTCTCGACGCGCGTGGGCCGCTTCTTGATGGACCATTTCGGCATTTGGCGCTGGGCGGGTGCCCTGGGCCTGATCATGTTCATGATCCTGGCTGGTGGAGCTGCCCGACATTTGCGCCACCGATCCGAGCAGCGGCGATCCTCCCGTCCGAAACAGCAATACGGGGACGCACACCAGCAATGAGCAGCGATGCCGCACTGGCACGGACCGACCGGCGGCCCCGACCCGAGCGGGCGATCTCGTTTTTCGAATTCTGGCCCGGCTGGCTTTTCTACGCGCCCGTGGTGGCCCACTGCATCGCGCTCGGCGTCCGCTATGGGTCGCCGGCACTTCTCACCGCCGCGAATCCAGGCATCACCGCGGGCGGTCTGTGCGGCGAATCCAAGACCTCGATCCTCGATCAGATCGCCGTCGATGAGGAGCGCGCCGTGCTCGCCCGCTATACGATCCTCGATGTCACGGGGACGGAAGCGGACCT